>JAZLEL010000001.1:0-16169 GCA_045615265.1 Clostridia bacterium
CTTTCTATATTTTTCAGAGAGTTGGTTAATCGCTAATTGGGCATCAGCCCACTGTTTGCCATGCTTACAAACTTTCCTGAAGATGCAGCAATAATATGGTCAATTACTTCTATATCCATTCCCTCTAAAAGTGTACATAGCTTGTTTGTCAGAAGTCTGTCATTTTCCGAAGCATATGCTCCAAGCGAGGGATGGTTGTGTGCCAATATAACTGCCGAGGAATTGTGCTTCAAAGCACATTCAACGACTTTTCTGGGATGCACGTTAGCCTGCGATACCGTACCCTCCTCCAAAATTTCAAATGCCAGAACTTTTCTTTGCGTGTCAAGGCATATTACTGCAAAAACCTCTCTTTTCTCGCAGCCTATCATTTTGCATACATATTCTCCCGCATCCTGAGAGGTGGCAAGATGCGTTTTCTCTCTTGCCGAAAGGGCAGTATAATACTGGGAAATTGCGGGAATCAACTTAATCAGTGTCGCAGCGTGCTCTCCGATACCTTCTGTATTTTGTAATTCTTCAAAGGTTGCATTAAATACTGCATTTGGAGTTTTAAACTTTTCTATTAATTTGTGTGCAAGGGGGTTTAAGTCACCCTGCGGAATAGCATAAAAAAGAAGAAGTTCCAAAACCTCGTGATCTTCAAAGGAGGAAAGTCCCTCTTTTAAAAATCTGTTTTTTACTCTTGCTCTGTGCTTTTTATGAAGCTGGGGAGTTTCACTGTCATGCATAGTATCACTTGCCTGTAATTTCTAAAAATTTTTCTCTTGTTATCAGCGCGTTGAGTGCATCGATGAGTGCGTTTACGGAGATGCCTTCAGGAATAGAAAGAAGCCTACACAAAGATGCACGGGCGGCGGCACAATCAGTGCCACCGTATAAGCCCGCATCATACAAATCATTTTTTGTAATCTTTTCGCCTGCTTTTTCTTCGGAGGAAAATTTCTGCAATACCTCCAGAAGGGTTTTTTCATCAATTCCCTCCACACCAAGCTTGCCCTCCTTTGAAGGGGCAGCCTTACGTCTTTCCTTACCGAGTATTTCGGGGATATATGCCTGTTTTATACTACCCTCGCCGATAAAACCCTTGATATGGTTTCTTATCATAAAGCCAGCTCTGTCAGAATCAGTCAGAATCAGTACACCTCGTGTTTTTGCAAGGCTTTTTAAAAATTCACGTTTCTGACTGTCATTAAAAATCCTGAACCCTTCGGTAGTGAAAATCGGCGATGAGCATATCTTCTCAAGCCGCATTTTGTCATATTTTCCTTCAACAATAATGGCTTCTTTAATATTTATCATCAGTCTGTTTCAATAAGACCGTAGTTACCGTCCTTGCGGCGGTACACTATGTCTGTCGTGTTAGTCTGTGCGTTGCGGAAGACAAAGAAATTGTGTCCTAAAAGATTCATCTGTAAAACTGCCTCCTCCGCAGCCATAGGCTTAACATGGTGAGTTTTTGTTTTAACAATCTTAATTTCAGCCTCATCCTCAGGGATATCGGAGAAGGAATCAAACTCCTTTGAAACTCCCTCGCGAAGCTTTTTCAAAAGGCGGGTTTTATTCTTGCGAATCTGGCGGGTAATAGATTCCACAACATCGTCTGCGGCGTTGTAAACTTCTTCATTGCGTTCCTCAGCACGGTAAATTATATCCTCTGTACGTATGGTAACCTCAACAATCATTTTACCCTTTTGTTCGCCTATTACGATGTCAGCAGAAGCCTCGTCATTAAAGAATTTGCCCAGCTTGTCTATCTTTTTAATGAGCATCTCCTTTTTTTCTTTGCCAAGTTCCACTTTTCTCGAATAAATGTTAGTTTTCATATATGTCCCTCCTTAAAATGTTGTCAGATGCCGGAAAGAGACTTATGTGTTACACCGGTCCCGCCGGCGTCTGTGAAGAGTAACTCTCTTCTTATTTTTATTATACTACATAAGTAGGGATTAGTAAATATATTTTTAATTATTCTTTGCAGAAAATTTGAAATAAGGGCATAAATAACCCCAAGATGTTGTGTCATCTTTTTGGATAATACACAAGAAAAAAGTCGCTTTTTAGAAAAATATTTGTCCCAAAACAGGGCTTTTCAGGGGAGAAATCCCTTAAAAAGCCCTATATTAAGGCAACATCGCAGATTTTTAAAAGATTGGAAAAAATAACAATATATTGTGATTTGCTATTGACAAAGCAACAAGATATTGTTATAATTATGGTACACGATTTTGAGATAAAATATTTGGAGGGAAATAGGATGAAGATTATAAAGAGAAGCGGTGCCGAAGTAACCTTCGACCCGGAGAAGATTATAGTCGCAATCACCAAGGCAAACGAGAGCGTTGTGCCAAGCAGCCGTATGTCTGCAATTCAGATTAAGCGTATCGCAGAAGATGTTGAAAGTGCCGCAGCAAATATCAACAGGTCCTTGAGCGTGGAAGAAATTCAGGATATGGTAGAGGACCAGATTATGAATCAGCGTGCTTTCGATGTTGCGCGCAGATATATTACATATAGATACAACAGAGCACTTGTAAGAAAGTCAAATACTACTGATGAGCAGATTTTAAGCCTCATCGAATGTAATAATGAGGAAGTAAAGCAGGAGAATTCTAATAAGAATCCTACTGTAAACAGTGTTCAGCGTGACTATATGGCGGGCGAGGTAAGTAAGGATATTACAAAGAGAATACTTCTTCCTCCCGATATCGTTGCCGCACACGAGCAGGGCATTATCCATTTCCACGATGCCGACTATTTCGCACAGCATATGCATAACTGTGACCTTGTAAATTTGGAGGATATGCTTCAAAACGGTACAGTTATCAGCGGTACAATGATTGAAAAGCCCCATAGCTTCTCTACTGCTTGTAACATTTCCACCCAGATTATTGCACAGGTTGCTTCCTGTCAATATGGCGGACAGAGTATATCTCTTACGCATCTTGCTCCGTTTGTTGACATCAGCCGTAAGAAAATCCGCAAGCAGGTAGAAGAGGAAATGAAGCTTGTAGGAGAGGAATTTACTGCTGAAAAAATTGACGAAATCACGGAAAAAAGACTTCGTGAGGAAGTTAAAAACGGCGTACAGATGATTCAGTATCAGGTTGTAACTCTTATGACAACTAACGGACAGGCGCCCTTCGTAACTGTGTTTATGTACCTTAATGAGGCAAAGAATGAGCAGGAGAAAAAGGACCTTGCTCTTATTATAGAAGAAACCCTCCGTCAGAGATATAAGGGCGTTAAAAACGAAAAGGGTAACTGGATTACACCTGCATTCCCCAAGCTTATTTATGTACTTGAAGAGGATAATATACACGAGGACAGTAAATACTACTACCTTACAGAGCTTGCTGCAAAATGTACTGCAAAGCGTATGGTTCCCGACTATATTTCCGAGAAGATTATGCTCCAGAATAAGGTTGATAAAAATGGCGACGGTCATTGCTATACCTGTATGGGTTGCAGAAGCTTCCTCACACCCTTTGTTGATGAGGACGGAAAGCCCAAGTATTACGGCAGATTCAATCAGGGTGTTGTAACTGTTAACCTTGTTGATATCGGTCTTTCTGCAGGCGGTGACATGGAGAAGTTCTGGCAGATTTTTGACGAAAGAATGGAGCTTTGCCACAGAGCACTTCAGGCTCGTCACGAAAGACTTACAGGCACACTTTCAGATGCTGCTCCCATTCTTTGGCAGCACGGTGCACTTCTCCGTCTTGAAAAGGGCGAGAAGATTGACAAGTATCTTCACGGCGGTTATTCCACAATTTCTCTCGGCTATGCAGGCCTTTGGGAATGTGTATACAGCCTCAACGGAAAGAAGCTTACCGAGCCTGCGGGCGAGGCACTCGGCCTTGAAATTATGAAGAAGCTGAACGAGTACACTGCTAAGTGGAAAGCAGAAGAAAAGATTGACTATTCACTTTACGGCACACCTCTTGAAAGCACAACATATAAGTTTGCAAAGAGCCTTCAGAAGAGATTTGGTATCATCAAGGGTGTAACCGACAGAAACTATATTACAAACAGCTACCACGTTCACGTAACAGAGGATATTGATGCATTTGACAAGCTTGCGCTTGAGGCTAAATTCCAGGCACTTTCTCCTGGTGGAGCAATCAGCTACGTGGAAGTTCCCAATATGCAGAATAACCTTGATGCAGTAATTTCCGTAATGCGTTTCATCTACGACAATATTATGTATGCAGAGCTTAATACAAAGAGCGACTATTGTCAGGAATGCGGATTTGACGGAGAAATAGAAGTTCACGAGGACGAGCACGGAAAGCTTGTTTGGAAATGTCCCAACTGCGGAAACACCGACCAGACAAAGCTTAACGTAGCACGCCGTACCTGCGGATATATAGGAACTCAGTTCTGGAATCAGGGAAGAACACAGGAAATCAAGGAGAGGGTTCTCCACTTATAAGAATAATTTTAGGGTACGAAATTTTCGTACCCTAATTTAAAGAGATGAAAACAATGAACATAGCAACCATTAAAAAATTCGATATAGCAAATGGACCGGGGGTAAGGGTTTCCCTATTTGTCAGCGGATGCAGGCATCACTGCAAAAATTGCTTTAACAAGGAAGCGTGGGATTTTAACTACGGAAGTCCAATGACCGAGGAAATTGAAAACGAAATCTTGGATGCCTGTAAGGCAGACCATATTACTGGACTGTCACTCCTGGGAGGAGAGCCGTTTGAAAAGGAAAATCGGGCAGGACTTATTTCCCTGACAGAAAAATTCCGCAAGAGATACCCGCAAAAAAACATTTGGTGTTATACAGGCTTTCTTCTTGATGAGGAGCTTTTAAAATCCACGGACAACGATGTTTTGGAGCTTTTGCAAAATATAGATGTTTTGATTGACGGCAGATTTGTTGATGAGCTTAAAAGTGCATCGCTGCTTTTCCGAGGTTCATCAAATCAGCGTATTATAGACGTAGCTGAAACCCTCAAAAAAGGGGAGGTTGTTCTTCTTCCCGGAAAGTGGGAAAGAACGATGGGCAGCGGAGATATATATGAAGCATAAAAAGGAGAATTAAAAATGAATAAATATTCTGTAAGAATTAAAAAACTTGATGAAAATGCAACTATCCCCACATACGGCAGTGAGTTTGCCGCAGGAGCAGACCTTTATGCCTGCATGGGAGAGGCGGTTACAATTAACCCCCATGAAACGAAACTTATCCACACTGGAATAGCAATGGAAATACCCACAGGCTATGCAGGACTTATCTATGCACGAAGCGGTATTGCAAGTAAAAGAGGTCTTGCACCTGCAAACAAAGTAGGAGTTGTAGACAGTGACTACCGTGGAGAAATTATGGTGGCACTTCATAACCACAGTAATGAGCCTCAAACCATCGATAACGGAGAAAGAATAGCTCAGCTTGTAATTGCACCTTATGTAGTGGCAGATTTTGTTTTGTCAGACGAGCTTGATGATACTGACCGCGGAGAGGGCGGTTTTGGCTCAACAGGAAAGAAATAATGAAAAACAGAAAAATGCTATCGCTTATGCGATAGCATTTTTTAATTTAACCTAACGGCTCAAAATCACTTGCAGGGTGCTTGCACCACGGACATATAAAATCATCGGGAAGAGGGTCTCCCTCATACACATAACCGCAGATTTTACATACATAGCCTTTTTTCTTTGCCTCGGGCTTAGGCTTGATATTTTTAAAATAATAGTCATATGTTACAGACGGAACATCGGAAAGGGTAAGAGCCTGTGTAACCTCGCCTATAATCATCATATGCGTTCCGCAATCAATCATATTGACAACCTTTGCACTGATAAACGCATTAGTGTATTTGGTAATATAATAAACATCATTGCAGGAACGCTGTTTGTGCTCAAAATCGGAGAATTTATCTTCCGTTCTTCCGCTTTTGAAACCAAATCTTTCAAATACGGAGAAGGGTACATCTTCAGATAACACACTTACATTGAAAACACCGCTTTTTTCAATCATTTTGAGGGTGTAATTGTTCTTGTTTACGGCAACTGCAATCTGAAGCGGTGTATCGGTTACCTGCATAACAGTATTAATTATACAACCGTTATCCTTCAGTCCGTCACGTGCTGAAAGAACAAAAAGCCCATAGGTAAGTTTAAATAATGTTTCCTTCATAATCTATACTCCTTATTATAAAATTCTTCCTCCGCCAACGACAATATCATCGTCATAAAGGACAACTGCCTGTCCCTTTGTTATTGCACGTTGAGGCTCGTCAAAAATCACGCGGATTGTATTTTCATCAATCTGAACTGCCGTTGCATCTTGTTCCGTATGGCGGTAACGCACCTTTGCCTTGACCTTCATCGGACTATATAAATCCGCTACACTTATTAAGTTAATATCTGTTGCCGTAAGCTCTTTTGAAAAAAGTCCTTCGTGGGGAGATAGCACAACTTCATTTTTTTCCGTGTCAAGCTTTGATACATAGAGTGGGGCAGGGAGGGCGAGCCCTAAGCCCTTTCTCTGACCTATCGTGTAGTGGATAATCCCCTTATGCGTCCCGAGGATATTCCCCTCTGTATCAACAAAATTGCCCTCTGGATAGCTTTTGCCAGTATATCTTTCAATAAAATCGGTGTAATCTTCACCCTTTACGAAGCATATGTCCTGGCTTTCTTTTTTATGTGCGTTTATAAATCCGTTTTCTTCGGCAATGTCACGTACCTGTGCTTTAGTCATATCTCCAAGGGGGAAAATCACTCGTGAAAGCTGCTCTTGCGTTAAAGAATATAGGACATAGCTCTGGTCCTTTGACGGGTCCTTTGCCTTTTTAAGACACCATCTGCCGCTTTCCTCATTATATTCAACCCGAGCATAGTGTCCTGTTGCTATATGGTTGCACCCTAAATTTTCAGCCTCTTTAAAAAGCTTTTCAAATTTCAGATACCTGTTACATTCAATACACGGATTTGGTGTTGCACCCGTTTCATATGCATAAACAAACTTGTCCACAACCTTTTGGGCAAAATGCTCCGAAAAATCATATAAATAATGTTTTATGCCAAGCTTTTCTGCCACCATTCGTGCATCTTCAATATCCTCTTTTGAGCAACAGGCATTCTCCTCATCAAGCTCAATGCAGTTGCACCCCAGAAGCTTCATAGTCGCACCGACAGATTCTATCCCTTGTTCTTTTATAATCAGTGCAGCAACACCGCTGTCCACACCGCCGCTCATTGCGATTAAGCATTTAGTCATTTTGTATCACCTTTTTTTACGTTGCCAACTGCCGTAACAACTTTGTATCCCGCATTTTCCACCTTTTTTTCAAGAAGTGCACGGCTCTGTGCAGCTTCCTCTCCCGTAGCAAGCTTATTATCGTACAGCTCGTATAGCTTGCGGTAAGCCTTTGGAGAGAGGTTTGGCATCACGACATTTGCCCCTGCCCTTAGTCCCATTTCCCGTCCCTCGGGGTGAAGAGTTCCCAATGCCGTGGTTGCAGGAATAAGTGCATATGGGAACATATGGCGAAGAACGGCTATAAGACGCAGCGTCATTTCAACACTTCCGCTTTCATAATCCTTAAATGGTGTTTCTTTATGAACAACATACGGACCTATACCAATCATATCAGGCTGAAGCTCATAAAGAAATTCAAGGTCGGAAATTATATTATCAATAGTTTGAAAAGGCGAGCCAACCATAAATCCGCTTCCTACCTGATACCCGATTTTCTTCAAATCGTACAGGCACTTTTTGCGTGTTTCAAAGCTCATAGAATCAGGATGAAGCTTGTTGTAGTGGCAGCTTTCCGCCGTTTCATGGCGGAGCAGAAACCTGTTTGCACCTGCATTATAGTATGCAAGGTAGCTCTCGTAAGACTTTTCCCCAATGGAAAGAGTAATTGCACAGTCGGGGAATTCTCTCCTTATACTGCTTACAATATCTACAATTTTCTCATCAGTAAAATAGGGGTCCTCGCCGCCCTGAAGCACAAAGGTGCGGAAACCTAATTCATACCCCTCATAGCAGCATTCCATTATATCCTCTTTACTCAGGCGGTACCTTACCGCATTGGTGTTACCAGAGCGTATTCCGCAGTAATAGCAGTTGTTTTTGCAGTAGTTTGTAAATTCTATAAGACCACGGATATATACATCTTTTCCGTAGACTGACTGGCGTATTTTATCTGCCGATTCAAAAAGGGAGGAATCATATTCGTCTGTGATTAAAAGCTTTCGGAAATTTTCCCGCGAAAGAATACGCTTTTTTCTAAGCTCTTCTATTAAGTTCTGCACAATAACCCCTCCTTCAAGCGTTTTCTTACATTTTATACTACTCGAAAATACTTGTCAAGCTTTGCATAAATCTGCGGTTATAAATTAACTGACAATTGACAATATAATTATGTATGATATAATAAAAAAACAGTCGAACTATAAGGTATTTCAGGAGGAAAACCACGATGAACTTAAAAGGAATGAAAATAAATTTCTTAGGAGACAGTCTTACCGAGGGAACAGGTGCCAGCAGCAGTGAAAAGGCATTCCCCGCCGTTTTGGCGAAGGAGGCAGGCCTGAAAGCGGCACGCAATTACGGAATCAGCGGCACACGATTTGCAATTCAAAAGGGTACGTTGGAACGCCCTAAGGATGATTTTATAGATGTAAACTCCTACTGCGAAAGATTTTCAGAAATGGATGATGATGCAGATATTGTGGTAGTGTTTGGGGGAACTAACGACTATGGACATGGGGATGCCCCTTTAGGAGAATTTTCCGATAAAACCCCCGATACCTTTTATGGGGCATGTCATTATCTTTTCAGCGGACTTATTAAAAAATACCTTGGGAAAGAGATTGTGGTTATAACTCCCTTGCACCGCGTAGGCGAGCTGGAAACCAAAGGCGTGAGGGGAGGCAGTAACAAAGGTATTTTAAAAGATTATGTAGATATTATACGTGAAGTGGCACAGTACTATTCACTTCCTGTCCTTGATTTATATAGGACAAGCGGACTTCAGCCTGAGGTGGCGGAGATAAAGGAAAACTACATACCTGACGGACTTCATCCAAACGATGACGGATATAGAATAATTGCCAATAAAGTAAAGGCATTTTTAGAACAGTTGTGATAAGCATACCTTGTGAAAGATAGGAGATAGGCATAGTGAATACAATAAAAAAGAACCTGGGATTTTCGCTCAGTTACATTACCGCATTTTTAAAATGGCTTGTTATTGCAGTAGTTATAGGTCTTGCCGGCGGAGTCGTGGGAAGCATATTTCATATAAGCGTTGATTATGTGACAGAGCTTCGCACAGAACACACATTTTTGATATTCCTTATACCGCTGGGCGGAATTATTATTGCAGCAATGTACCGCTTTTTCAGTTCAAAGGGGAGGATTGATACAAACCGTGTCATTGAATCTGTGAGGGAGGATAGCAACATCCCCCTTGTTATGATGCCTCTTATCTTTATAAGTACAGTGCTGACACATCTTTTCGGCGGTTCAGCAGGCAGAGAAGGTGCGGCACTTCAGCTTGGCGGAAGTATAGGCTATAACATAGGAAAATTGCTTCGCCTTAAGAAAAAGAATATGCATATAATTATTATGTCGGGAATGAGCAGTGTGTTTGCCGCTTTGTTTGGAACACCGCTTACGGCTGCAATATTTTCTCTGGAGGTTACAAATGTAGGTGTTCTTCATTATGCGGGACTTCTTCCTTGTGTTATTTCTTCGGTAACTGCGGCACAGATTGCAAGGCGGTTTAATCTTCACCCTGTGCACTTTGGTGGAGTACAATTTGGAAATATCACATTAGAAGCAGTCTTGCAGGTAGTTTTACTTGCTTCGCTCTGTGCTCTTATAAGTATTCTTTTTTGTGCAACTATCAAGAAAAGCGAGCATTTTATGGACAAGCTCTTTAAAAATAGCTTTCTCAGGGCATTTGCAGGTGGCGTAATAATTGTTCTTCTTACACTTGTTGTGGGAACACGTGACTATAACGGTGCAGGCATGGATGTAATAACCCGTGCAATCGAAGGAAATGCGGTGCCATGGGCATTTTTGCTTAAAATAATATTCACCGCAGTAACTATTTCAGCAGGCTTTAAGGGCGGAGAAATTGTTCCCACCTTTTTTATAGGCTCTACATTCGGTTGTGTGGCAGCACCTCTTTTGGGGCTTAATCCCACCCTTGGTGCAGCAATCGGATTTGTAGCACTTTTCTGCAGTGTAGTAAACTGTCCTGTCGCATCTATAATTCTTTCACTTGAGGTCTTTGGTGCAGAGGGAATACTCTTCTTCGCAATTGCCTCGAGTGTAAGCTATATGATGAGCGGTTGCTTCGGCTTATACGAAAGTCAGAAAATCGTCTATTCAAAAATTGATGATGAATATATCGATGTAAATACGAGATAACCTTTTATATAACAATTCTCTTGCATTTTTGTGCTTGTAATGATATAATAGCTCATTATATATAAAAAGAAGGCGATAAAGTGAAGTATGTAAATACAGCAAATGCAATAACAGCCTTTCGCATTATAGGTACAATCTGTCTGCTTTTCACAAAACCTTTCACAAAAATGTTTTATATAATATATACACTATCGGGAATCAGCGATATTTTTGATGGCTTTGTCGCAAGAATAACTAAAACAAGCAGTGCATTCGGTGCAATGCTTGACAGTATTGCAGACCTTGTGTTGTATACTGTTATGGTGTTAAAAATATTCCCCGCACTCTTTGACACACTTCCCGTGGGGATATGGTATGCAGTTACAATCATTGTGGCTATAAGGATTGTTTCCTATATGGCAGCGGCAGTAAAATACAAGCGTTTTGCATCACTTCATACAAAGCTTAACAAAATAACAGGCTTTTTGGTATTTATGATTCCGTATATGATTAAAATGCCGTTAGCAACCCCTTACTGTGTTACAGCCTGCTCAGTTGCTGCAGCATCATCATTGGAGGAAATGTTTATACATATAAGAAGCACAGAATATAAAGGAAAAGATAAATCATAACCACCCTGAAAGGGTTGTTATGATTTAATTTATATTTATGACAATGCTGATAATTTCAGAAAACAACTGCCTCTAACAAATTAAAAAGTACGGTAAGGAAATTCTTGCCAAAGGGTAAAATACGTGATATAATTTACAGAGAATGATTTAAAATTTTCTGTACGTATTAGGAGGGAAAATAATGAAAGTTTTAGCATTTGACTTTGGCGCGTCCAGTGGCAGAGCAATTATTGGTGCTTTTGAAAACGGAAAAATATCTCTTGAAGAAATTCATCGTTTTGATAACGGACCTGTTCTTATGAACGGCGGATTTTACTGGGATTTGCCGAAACTTTTTCATGAGGTTAAGCAAGGTCTTATAAAAGCGGAGGAATTTGGCTATGAAAGTATAGGTGTAGATACATGGGGTGTTGACTATGCACTTATAACACTTGATGGGCTTTTGCTCGGTAATCCTTACAATTACCGTGATGAAAGAACCTTTTCTGTGTTTGACAAGCTGAAAGAAACAATCTCAGAGAGTGAGCTTTATAAAATGACAGGTATTCAGGATATGAATATCAATACTCTCTATCAGCTTCTGGAAACAAAGGAGCATCATCCCGATTTTTACGCTCTTGCAGACAGATTGATTCTTATGCCCGACCTTTTCGGATATCTCCTTACAGGAAAGGTATATGCAGAACGTTCAATAGCATCAACAACACAGCTTCTTGACCCCTATACAAAAGAGTGGAACAAGAAACTCATCGATAAGCTTGGACTTGACATTACAAAGTTCCCCGAACTTGTTGATAGCGGTACGCAGATTGCACCTATCAAGGATGAAATCTGCAAGGAGCTTGACATCACTCCTAAGATGCTTACAGCAATTGCAGGTCATGATACTGCCAGTGCAGTTGTAGCAGTTCCTGCAAAGACTAAGGATTTTGTATACATTTCCTGCGGAACGTGGAGCCTTTTCGGTACAGAGCTTGATGAGCCGTGTATTAACGATATGTCTGCCGAGAAGAATATTACAAATGAGGGCGGATATAACCGCACAACACGTTTCCTTAAAAACATTATCGGCTTGTGGGTGATTCAGGAAACACGCCGCCAGTTCAAACGTGATGGTAAGGATTATTCCTATGCAGATATGGAAAATCTTGCGCGTGAGGCAAAGCCTATGCAGTGCTTTATAGACCCCGATGATCCCAGATTCACACCCCCCGGAAACCAGATTCAGCGTATCCGTGACTACTGTAAGGAAACAGGACAGTATGTACCGCAGACAGACGGTGAAATAGTTCGTTGTATTTATGAAAGCCTTGCAATGAAGTATAAGCATACCTTTGAAGATTTAAAGAAATGTACAGGCAAAAACTTTGAAGCAATTCATATGGTTGGCGGCGGTACAAAAGATGGCTTCTTATGCCAGATGACAGCCGATGCAACCTGGGTTCCCGTTATTGCAGGCCCTGTTGAGGCTACTGCAGCAGGTAACATCGCAGTACAGCTTATTGCAGCAGGCGAAATCAAGGATCTTAATGAGGCAAGAGAAATCATAGCAGATTCATTCTCCGTAAAGGAATTTACTCCCGAAGATAAGACATTTGATGACTATTACGAAGCATTTTGCAAGCTTCTTTAAATGAAAAATCACCTTATATGTGAAAGTTCACATATAAGGTGATTTTTAAGGTCAATATTTATTTAAAATAACCCTTGACAAATTTCTACATATTGAATATTATATTAAAGGTTTGTAATTTAAAAAAAAGGAAGTAATAAAAATGAGTACATTATTATCCGTTTCAATTGCACTTCTCGCAGGACTTTTAATGACGAGAGCGTTTAAACCTTTAAAACTCCCGTCTGTTACTGCATATCTTATCACAGGTGTCTTAATTGGACCTTATTGTATGGGACAGCTCGGTATAGCAGGACTTGGGTTTGAAAGTATGGATGCGGTACAAGCATTAACACTTATTTCTCAGGTAGCATTGGGATTCATTGCTTTTTCAATCGGTAACGAGTTCCGTGCAGAGGATATCAAGCAGATAGGAAAGCAGGCATTTGTTATTGGTATATTCCAGGCACTTGTAGCAACACTGTTTGTTGATATTGCACTTTTTGTTGTTCACAAATTGATGCCTGAAGTTCTTTCTGTTCCACAGGCAATTACTCTCGGTGCTATTGCAACCGCAACTGCACCTGCAGCAACACTTATGGTTGTACGTCAGTACAAGGCGAAGGGACCTCTTACAGACCTTCTTTTACCGATTGTTGCTCTTGATGATGCAGTTGGCCTTATTGTGTTTGCCGTATCTTTTGGTATTGCAAAGACATTTGTCAGCGGAAATCTTGATATGATTTCAATTATCGTAAATCCCTTGGTTGAAATCACAGCATCCCTTGTTCTTGGTGCGATTATGGGATTTATTCTTACTCAGCTTGAAAAAATGTTTAACTCCAACACCAACCGTCTTAATATGACAATCACTTTTGTAATTCTCACGGTTGCACTTTCCATGATTAAGTTTACTATCGGTCCCGTACATGTTGGATTTTCTTCTCTTCTTGTATGTATGATGCTCGGTACAGTATTCTGCAATACTTGCCCTCTTTCACACGACCTCATGGAAAAGTCAGACAAATGGACATCTCCGCTTTTTGCACTTTTCTTTGTAATCAGCGGTGCAGAGCTTGAACTCAGCGTATTTGCACAGGGAGCAATTGTTGTTATCGGTATTGTATATATTATTTTCCGTTCTCTCGGTAAATATTTTGGTACATTTATCAGTGCAAAAATGACCTCGTGCTCTCCAGAAATCTGCAAATACTTGGGTATTACACTTCTTCCCCAGGCAGGTGTAGCTCTCGGTATGTGTGCAATTGCATCGGCAGAATTCGGTCAGCCCGGTGTACTTATTCGTAATATAACACTTTTTGCAGTGCTTGTTTATGAGATTTTTGGACCTGTACTTACACGTATGGCACTTCAGGCAGCAGGCGATATTAAGCCTATGAGCGAGGAAGTTAAGATGCGTCGTCATCATAAGCTCATGGCGGCGGAGACCAAACAAAAGTAAATATATCTTAACTGATATTAGCCGTAACGGAATTTGTCCGTTACGGCTTTTTGCTTACAGAATAATTTATTTTGCATAAAAATTACCAAGCTACAAAAAATATAAACAGAAAGAGAGGTAATTTTATGTTTAAACACGAAAAAATGTTGTTCCACCCCGTGGAAATTGAGCGCCCCAACCCGCAGTATGCAGCACTTTTGCATGAGCAGCTTGGCGGAGGTAATGGCGAGTTAAAGGCGGCTATGCAGTATATGTCACAGAGCTTCCGTGTAAAAGACCCCGAAATAAAAGATTTATTTCTTGACATTGCGGCAGAGGAACTTAGCCATCTTGAAATGATTTCCCAGACAGTTAATCTTTTGAATGGCCACGATTTAAATTATGAGGGAGTTCCCGCAGGCGAAATTCAAACCCATGTGCAGCTGGGCTTAAATCCCGGTCTTATCAATGCATCAGGCTATTCCTGGACGGCAGATTATGTAACTGTAACAGGGGACTTGTGTGCCGACCTGCTTTCCAATATTGCCTCGGAGCAGCGTGCAAAGGTTGTGTATGAATACCTTTACAGACAGATTAACGATAAAAAAGTGCGTGAAACAATTGAGTTCTTGCTTGAGCGTGAGGAAGCACACAATGCAATGTTTAGGGAAGCCTTTAACAAGGTACAGAACAGCGGCAGTAACCGTGACTACGGCACAACAAAGGCGGCAAAAATGTATTTTAGTATGTCAGAGCCATCTCCTTCAGACAATCCTTTCGCCAATACTGATGTAAAGGCACCCAGTTTCAACTAAAAATAAGCCTTGACATTATAATAAAAATATGGGAGAATACAGCAAGGTGATAATATGATATTAACAATAACTGCAAACCCGACAATAGACAGGGTTTATTTCGTAGATGAATTTCAAATGGGTGAAGTTCACCGACCCGAAAGGGTAGTCTGCTCCGCAGGTGGGAAAGGGCTTAATGTTGCACGTGTGTCACGCCTTTTAGGCGAGGAGGCAGCGGCAATGGGCTTTGTCGGTGGCTTTAACGGAGAGTTCATTAAATCCGAGATTTCAAAATGCGGAATAAAGAACCTGTTTACAGAGATTTCAGGGGAAACAAGAATTTGCGTAAATATTTCAGATAAAGACGGAAAATCAGGAGAAATCTTAGAGGCAGGTCCAGAAGTTAACTCAAATGAAAGAGAACAGTTTTTCAAAGCGTTTGAGGAGTGTGTTTCAGCTTGCGATATCATCTGTGCATCAGGAAGTCTGCCGCCGACTCTTAACAGTAGCTTTTACACTGAAATAATAGGCATCGCAAAAAGTCATAATAAAAGAATAATTGCAGATGCAAGCGGAAAAACCTTAGAGGATGTAATAGCAAGCAAGCCCTTTATGATTAAACCAAACCGATTTGAGCTTTCGCTTCTTATGAAACGTGAGATAGACTCGCTTTCCGATGTTAAGGAGGCACTTACATTCCTTAAAAACTCGGGGGTAGAGCTTCCCTTTGCAACGCTTGGAAAAGATGGTGCCATGGCATATATTGATGGGGCGTTTTATAAATTCAATTCTCCTGAGGTTGAGGTTATTAATACCGTTGGTTCAGGGGACAGCTCCGTTGCAGGAATAGCAGTCGGACTCAGCCGCAATATGAATATAATTGATTCAATAAAGCTGGGTATGGCAGCAGGAACGGCAAACACCCAATCCCCCGAAACAGGTGTTGTCACAAAAGAACTGGTAGAAAAATATTATAAAGAAATAACAGTAGATGTATTATAAATATAAAAAGGAGCAACTGCTCCTTTTTATTATGCTTCAAAATAAGGCTAACCCTTATTAAAAACTATTTATCACTTCCACACCTTTGCTATTTGCGTAATTAATAGTGTTTTTAGTTCCGCCATTTGTGCCATTGTATGCAGCGATAACTCTTTTACTGTGGTCAACCATTTATGAAAAGCAAATAGTAATGTAAAGTAAATGTTTAAAAGCACGCAATAACAAGGCTTTTTATGCAAATTACTTTACATTACTAATATAGTTATTTGCCTAATGACACTAGCCAATTTAGAAGGTTATTGTTTTC
>JAZLEL010000002.1:0-6608 GCA_045615265.1 Clostridia bacterium
AAAGAGAAGATAATTCGTGGAGAAAATATGATTCATTTGAGGAATATGTGGAAAACACACGATGGTTTGATGTAATATCTTGCGCATTTGATTGGGATAATGCAACAGAAGGATATGATGAATATAAACGCATAAATGACAACGATTCTAAAACCTTCCTGAATACAAGCAAGCTCATTGATACTCTTAATCTTACGAAGAGTAACCATGATATCGTTGCACATAGAAATTTCAGCGTTGGGGTAGTTTTCCTTAAGACCTTCCATAATGGGAAGAGTACATTCAACGTAGCTGCCAAGACCAATCTTGATGTTGTCTCCTGTTACGCCGATTGCCTTGAATACATCTCTGAATGTATTAGCCTGAAGTTCGGGGTACGCAGGGTCAGCAGATTCTCTGAATTCACGAAGGCAGAAAATCTTATCAATTCTTGAACCGGAAACGTCCTTTGCGAAAATGATACATTCGGGACCAACCATAAGTGCAGCGTCACCGTTTGCAGCAATAGCCACACCTGCGCGCTCGAAAAGGGGCCAGAAGCCACTGAAATATCTTGCATTAGCGTAGTCAGACTCAGTAGAGCATACTACCATAACGTCAAGACCTCTTTCTGCAACAAGCTTTGCAGCCTTTGCAATTCTTTCCTTGTACTCGTAATCGGGGATACAAACTCTGTTTGCCATAATAATTCTCTCCTTTAGTTTTATTTTGAAATTTTATTTTTAATTATATTACTTTCTTCAGGTGACAGTATTCCTGTCGTGATATGATATGTAACTGACTCATTACTTGCAAGGTATTTTTCAAGTCCTTTTTCCTTACAGTAGAGATAGCCCATATGCTGTGCTGTTGCAGGAAGCACCATACCAAGTGCATCTTCATCTGTGGTTCTGGAAATCCATCTTACACCAAAGGGAAGCTCGCCCGGCTTATGAGATACATAGCATGAGTATCCGTCAGGAAGAAGCTGCATAGTATGTGCATTGCCGTTTTCATCAGCATCGTATTTGCATGTAAATACGATTTCGGGAGCATAGCTCTGCAAATTGGAATCGATGGTATCCATTATGGATGCATCCTTATCGAGCTTATCAAGATATGCATTTGTCTTGTCCTTAAGCTCCTTGGGATAATTTTCGGGAACTTCATGATGAGCAACGATATTTTCATGCTTTGCCGTGTAATAAAGCTTTGCACCGTCAACAGGACGGTAGTTAATGTGGCAAAGATAGAAATATTCCAAAGGAAGATCCTTATGATTTGTAAATGTAATAATCATATCGATTGTTGAAGCATTTTCATAAAGTCTGCATTCAGGGCAGAATTCGTAGTTATGTTCAAACGCACGCTTATGGAAATACTTACCGCTAAGAGATATGTACTTACCCTTTTCATCTTCACCAGTAAGGATATAAGCTTCTTTATATTTTGCAATGGGAAGTTCGCCGTGAGGGGTATGCGTATCCTCGCTTGTAGGATTACCCATGGCTGTAAGACCGCAATGCATCAAAAAGCATCCGTAACTTTCGCCGTAAAAGTCATAACAAATCTCAGGCTCGTCATAAATTGACTTCATAACCATATTGTGTCCTAAGAACTCCATATCCCAGATTTGCTGACCAACAAAAGGAAGCAGTGTTACATAACCCTTGTCGTTAGAAAGCTTTACCGCCTCTATTCCGTTGGAATATTCAAACAAGGTAGCTTTTAAGGTTCCGCTTTCAAAAACCTGTTTTTCTTTTTCTGCAAAAAATTCCTTATATAAGCTGATTTTATTTACCATTGGGACTCCCCTCCTATTCTTAAAATATTTTACCATAACGAAACAAGTAAGTATTTACAAAATATTCACTGTTTTTTGCACAATCTTAAATTTATTACAGAAAAGAAAAAACTCTGAGGGTTGGCAACACCAAACCTCAGAGTTTTTACAGGTCAATAAATTACTTCATTGACTGCTCGTAAGCGGAAATCATTTTCTTAACCATCTGGCCACCTACGCTACCGTTTTCACGGCTTGTCTTGTCGCCGTTGTAACCCTGGTTAAGTGTTACGCCAACTTCGTTAGCAGCTTCCATTTTGAAACGGTTAAGTGCTTCTCTTGCTTCGGGAACGAGAACTCTAGATCTTCTACTCATTTTCATTTTCTCCTTTTAATTTTTTATATCTATATTTTTTTGCAAGCTTAACTTTTTAAGTTAGCTTACGATAGTATTGTGTGAAAAAATAATATTATATATTCAGCCAATTTTTTACATAAAAACACGGTGATGCTAACTATGCATCACCGTGTTTTTATCTATTATGATATAAGCTCTTATTTTCATATTTTGCTTCGCAGCTTACATTTATTCCTAATCTGCGGAGAATTTTTTCATCTTCCTCACTGATTATTACAGAAAAATGTGCATTACTTCCACGCAGGTTTGCAAGCTGCTCCTTGGCAGCATTGGCAATGGGGTTTGTAAGTGCCGAAATTGTAAGCGACATCAAAACCTCATCAGTATGAAGTCTTGGATTTTTATGTTTAAGATAATTTGTTTTAAGCTCACATATAGGCTCCAAAACCTCCGCCGAGATGAGCAGAAGCTCATCATCGATACCTCCTAAGGTTTTAAGGGCATTAAGTAAAAGTGCAGATGCCGCACCTAATGTACTTGATGTTTTACCTGTAACAATTGTACCGTCAGGAAGCTCAATTGCACCTGCAGGAGCACCTGTTTCCTCTTCCTTTTTAAGGGCAGCGGATATAAGCTTGCACTTATCAGGAGTCATTCCTGCCTGATTCATAAGAAGCTCAAGCTTCATAACATCTGTTCCCTCTCCAAAGGAGCGGAGCTTGTTGACACTTGCACTATAATATCTGCGAACAATTTCCATTTTTGATGCATTGCAGCATATTTTATCGTCAATTATACAATTACCCGCCATATTTACGCCCATATCTGTGGGTGACTTATATGGGGATGTACCCTGAATACGTTCAAACATTGCATTAAGCACAGGGAAAATTTCAACATCACGATTGTAATTTACTGCCGTTTCCCCATATGCCTCAAGATGGAACGGGTCAATCATATTTACGTCATTAAGGTCTGCTGTCGCAGCTTCATATGCAAGGTTTACAGGGTGCTTAAGAGGAAGATTCCAGATTGGGAATGTTTCAAATTTTGCATAACCTGCAGTAATTCCCCGTTTATGATCGTGATACAACTGACTAAGGCATGTTGCCATTTTTCCGCTTCCGGGACCTGGTGCAGTTATTACAACAAGAGAACGTGTTGTTTCTATATAATCATTTTTTCCAAGACCATCATCACTTACAATATGCTTAATATCCGAGGGATATCCCGCAATAGAATAATGACGATAGCACTTTATTCCCAGCGTTGTGAGCTGCTTTAAAAATGCGTTTGCACTTGCCTGTCCGTCATATCTGGTAAGAACCACGCTACCTACATAAAGATCAAGCTCACGGAAAGTATCAATAAGTCTTAATACATCTTCATCATAAGTTATTCCCAAATCAGCACGCATCTTATTCTTTTCTATATCAGCGGCATTGATTGTTATTACAATCTCCACATCGTCCTTAAGCTGCTGAAGCATCTTCATTTTACTGTCGGGAGCAAATCCGGGAAGAACACGGGAGGCATGATAATCATCGAACAACTTTCCGCCGAATTCAAGATAAAGCTTTCCCCCGAATTGGTCGATACGCTTTCTGATTTGTTCAGACTGCATTGAAAGGTATTTATTATTGTCAAACCCTATTTTTCCCATGTTTCTCACCTCAAACGCACTAATATAAAATAAAGTATAACATACTTTTTTGTATTATTAAAGTGTAATTTTTAAAATTTTCATATTTTTTCTAGATATCTTTTTTTGTTTGACAGCAGATATGTTCGGTGCTATAATAGCTTTGTTGTGCATTTTTTAGAAAGGAGAAGTTATATGAAGCACGTATTGTCTTTTGCAAAGAATAATGCTGTTCTTATGACTGCGTTTTTTGCTGCTGTTATTACTGCTATATTTGTCCCCATAGACAAAGAATATATAACCTACTTTGATTTTAAAACGCTGACTTGCCTTTTCTGCGTACTGGCAGTTGTATGTGCCCTCAAAAACATTAACTTTTTCTATACTTTGGCACAAAAAATCGTCCACTGTTTCAAAAATACACGCGCGTGCGTAATAGCACTTGTTTATATAACATTTATAGGCTCAATGCTTATCGCAAATGATATGGCACTGCTTACATTTTTACCACTGGGATACTTTGTACTTTCCTCAACAAAAAAAGAAAAATATATGTGCTTTACATTTATAATGCAGAATATATCAGCAAACCTTGGAGGTATGCTGACACCTTTCGGAAATCCGCAAAACCTTTATCTTTTTACGAAATTTAATATTCCCACGTTGGAATTTATAAAGATAATGGCTCCTCCTTTTATTATTTCCATTGTGATAATAACATTCTGTTGTTATCTTTTTGTTCATGCCGAACCCCTTGTAATTGATGATGTTGAGCCTGCATTTGAAAGAAAAAGGACATTTATATATCTACTTCTCTTTATACTTTCCATTGCAATAGTATTTCGCACAATCCCCTATCAGATAGGGCTTATCATAATACCGGCCGTGCTTTTCTTTATGGATAGAGAAGCTCTTAAGGCAGTTGATTATCCCCTGCTCTTTACATTTGTATTTTTCTTTATATTTGCAGGAAATATGTCCAGAATTGATGCTATCCAGAATATTTTCAGATTTCTACTTGAAAAAAGCACTCTCATTTTCAGCATACTTTCCTGCCAGATAATAAGCAATGTTCCTTCTGCAATTCTGCTATCACAATTCACACAAAATTACACCGATCTTCTTATCGGCGTAAATATAGGCGGTGTGGGAACACTGATTGCTTCTCTGGCAAGTCTTATCACATTCCGTGAATATGTTAAGCATAACCCTAAAAAGACACTTCATTATATAGGTATGTTTACAGCATTTAATTTTGCATTTCTCTTTCTTTTAACCTGTTCGGAGCTGTTTTTTATTAAATAAGAATATCGATAACAAAAAAGTGACGGTTACCCGTCACTTTTTATTATTCAGTTTTTGCCTTCATTTCACAGTAGATACATCTGTACACCTTATTTTCACGGTCTGTAAGCTTGAAAATATGGTCTATTTCCTGTTCCACAGATGTGATACATCTGGGATTTTTACATTTTACTATGTTTACTATTTTTTCAGGAAGTTCACAATGACGCTTGTTTGTCTTAACACCGTTTTCGATAGTATTGATTGTAATTCCGTTATCAATATATCCGAGTGCATCAAGATTAACATCAAGCGCCTCATCTATTTTGATAATATCCTTGCGTCCCATTTTTTTACTGGGAACATTTTTAATAATTGCCACGGAGCATTCAAGCGCATCAAGGTTAAGAAGCTTGTATATTTCCATACTTTTGCCCGCTGCAATATGGTCGATTACTATACCGTTTACAATTTCATCAATATGCATAATCCTACCTCCTCTTATTCAACGCCCAGAAGCTTCATTATAAGTGCCATTCTGATATACTTACCATTACGTGCCTGACGGAAATAGCATGCACGTTCATCGTTATCTACCTCAACGGAAATTTCATTTACACGGGGAAGCGGGTGAAGAACACGCATTGTGGATTTTGCACGTTCAAGTTTGTCAGGAGTAAGAATATATGTATCCTTTAAACGCACATAATCAGCCTCGTTGAAGAAGCGTTCCTTCTGCACACGGGTCATATAAAGAATATCAAGCTTATCCATTGCTTCGTCAAGACTTTCAGTTTCAACAAACTCAATATTATTTTTGATAAGCACTTCGTTTATGAGGTATTCAGGAAGCTTAAGCTCCTTGGGAGAAATCATAACGAACTTAACATTTTTATATCTTACCATTGCCTGGATAAGAGAATGTACTGTTCTTCCGAACTTAAGGTCACCGCACAATCCCACTGTCAGATTATCAAGCTGTCCCAACTCCCTCTTGATTGTGAGAAGATCGGTAAGAGTCTGTGTAGGATGATTGTGACCACCGTCACCTGCATTGATAATAGGAATCTGTGCCTTCATTGCAGCAATGGTAGGTGCACCTTCCTTTGGATGACGCATAGCAATAATATCTGCATACGATTCAACAATTTTTACTGTATCCGATACACTTTCACCTTTTGAAGCCGAGCTTGACTGTGCCTCGGAAAAGCCAAGAACATTTCCGCCCAGCTCGTACATAGCAGCTTCAAAGCTGAGTCTTGTACGTGTGGAAGGTTCAAAGAAAAGTGTAGCAAGCTTCTTATGCTTACATTTCTCCCTGTATTTGTCGGGATTATCGATGATGTCATTTGCTTTTTCTATAAGCTCATCAATTTCAGCTATGCTTAAATCAAGAATGTCAATAAGGTCCTTCATCTTTCATCATCCTCGTATAATAAATGTAGTAGTTTTTAGAGTTCCTCTCCAAGAACTATGATATAATTGTTTAGATGCTGTGGATTGGTTAATCATCCTACCACTTGATGGTTCAAGAAAGGCTCCAACCACAGTCTCTTTGCAGT
>JAZLEL010000003.1:0-12404 GCA_045615265.1 Clostridia bacterium
CTTTTGGACTTTACAAAATCACAAGGTCTTGTTTTCTCGGCAATTTGCGGTGACTTAGGTCAGGGCTTTGGTAACAAGGAAAAAAATCCTGCACTTATTGAAAAATCAAAGCGTATTCTTGAGCTTGCAAAGGATTTGGAATGTGATATTGTTACAACTCATATTGGTGTTGTTCCTTCAGACCCAAATCATGACAGATATAAGATTATGCAGGAGGCTTGCTTTGAGCTTGCGCGCTATGCAGATTCTATCGGTTCTCACTTTGCAATCGAAACAGGTCCTGAGCGTTCCATAGTTTTGAAGGGATTTTTGGATTCACTCGGTTCAACCGGTGTTGCAGTAAACCTTGACCCTGCTAACCTTGTTATGATAACCGGGGATGATCCCGTACAGGCTGTGTATAATCTTAAGGATTACATAGTTCATACTCACGCAAAAGACGGTATCAAATTCGGTGAAAGCAATCCCGAGGAAATTTATCGTATGGTATTTAGCGAAAATGTTGTTAAGAATTATAAGGAAATGCCTCTCGGTCAGGGTACAGTACCCTATCCCGAATATCTGGCAGCACTTGACGACATCGGCTATAAGGGCTTCCTTACAATAGAAAGAGAAGTTGGCGATGACCCCGCGGGAGATATCAAGACAGCATATGACTTCCTATGCGGAATTATAGGTAAATAACTAAAAAAGGAGGCGGTACAATGATTCTCAAAAACGGATTGGTAGTTGACGAAAACTTCACCTTAAAACGTTTGGATTTAAGGATAGAAGGTAGCACTATTACACAAATTGGCGACAACCTTGATGGTGATGAGTGTGTTGATATGAGCGGTAAGTATATTCTTCCCGGTTTTATCGATACTCATATTCACGGTGCTTACGGCGTAAGAATCAGTGATAAGAATCCCGATTTGAATCAGGTTACAACCTTTGAGGCAACTCAGGGCGTAACATCTATTGCAATAACTACCGCCGCCTCTGAATTTTCACATATTCTAAAACAAATAGAAATAGCCGGTGCAGCTGCAAAAACCTGCACCGGTACGAAAATTGCCGGGATCCATCTTGAAGGCCCCTTTATATCTAAAAAATATAAAGGGGCTATGAATCCCGAATACATACTTGACCCCGATATAGCTAAATTTGATCAAATGCTTGATAAGGCATCGGGGCTTATCAAAATTATGACAGTGGCTCCTGAAAATATAGGAAGCGAGAAGCTTATAAAGTATGCAGTGGAAAAAGGCATCACAATTTCCATGGGTCATACCAATGCTACTTATGACGAATCGATGAGTGCAATAAAGGCGGGTGCTTCTCAGGCTACGCATACGTTTAATGCGATGCGTGCTCTTAATCACAGAGAACCCGGTGTAATCGGTGCGGCACTTACAGAAGACTCTGTAAAGTGTGAAATGATTTGCGACTATGTGCATCTGCATCCTGCAACAGTAAAAATGATTTACAAAATTAAGGGTGCGGACAAAATTAATATGATTAGTGATTCCGGTCATGCCGCAGGTATGAATGTAACGGAATTTGAAGCAGATGGACTTATGAGATATGTAAAAGACGGTGTTGTCCGTCTTGCTGACGGAACTATCGCAGGAAGTGCCAAAACAATGGCAGACGGAGTAAAGAATTTAATCACAGACGGAATCCCCATCGAGGATGTTGCAAAAATGGCATCATTTAACCCTGCAAAAAGTCTTAAGCTTGAAAATACTATCGGAAGTATAGCAGTCGGAAAGACCGCTGATTTAGCAATTTTGGACGAAAATTATAACGTAGTGTCTACCTACATAGACGGAAAAGCAGTGTATAGCAGATAAAGGAGATATTAACGTGGTTTTAGGAATAGATATTGGCGGAACTAACGTCAAATTCGGCGTTATTGACGAAAATTACAACATTATAAAAACATATAAAACGCCTACTGTAACGGACAAGGATGACAAGGCTTTTGTCTACGCTATTGCAGAAAAGGCAAAAGAAATTAAAGAAGAATATAATTACAGCAGTATCGGTATAGGTATGCCTGGAACTATTGACACAAAGAAGGGTGTAGTTGTCCGTGCGGCAAATCTTCCCTGCAAAAATACCCCTATTGCTGATATGATAAAAGAAAGTGTTGGCGTTCCCGTTAAAATTGCCAACGATGCAACAAGTGCAGTTTGCGGCGAACTTTTTGCCGGAAGGGGAAAAGGTCATAAGGATTTCCTTATGGTTACTCTCGGCACAGGTGTCGGCGGAGGAATTGTTATAGACGGCAAGCCTTACTTCGGAAGTCTTGGACGTGCCGGCGAATTCGGCCACATCATAATTCAGAAAGACGGCCTCAGATGTCCCTGCGGTCAGGACGGCTGCTACGAACGCTATGCCTCGGTAAGAGCTCTCATAGGTCAGACCAGTGAAATGGCGAAGGCACATCCCGAAAGCATCCTTGCTAAGATGTGCGAGGACGGCGTAAACGGTAAAACCGTGTTTGATGCTATTGAAAAGGGTTGCCCCGTAGCGAAAGAGGTATTAGATAATTACACAGATTATATAGCGACAGGTATCCAAAGCCTTATAAGAGCTTTCCAACCCGAAATTATTATTATCGGGGGAGCTATATCAGAACAGGGTGATAACCTTATCGCTCCGTTAAAAGAAAAAGTTACACTGCCTGCCGAAATTTGTGTATCACAGCTTAAAAATGATGCAGGCGTAATTGGTGCAGCAGCAGTCGTAATGGAAGGAATCGGCTAAGGGGAGGTAATTGGATATGAAAAAAGGTATAACAATTTGGTCTTTTCCAAAGCAATCACTTGAGGAAACATTTAAGCTTGCCAAAGATGCGGGCTATGACGGTGTAGAGCTGTCAGTGGAAAAAGACGGCGAGGTAACAATGGCATCCACAAAAGAGGATATGGAAAAAATCAAGGCAAGTGCCGATAAGTACGGTATCGAGCTTTATAGTATTGCAACCAGTCTTCATTGGGATTACTCACTTACTTCTTCTGACAAGGAGATTGCCGATAAAGCAAAAGCAGTTGTTAAAAAGCAGATTGATATAGCAAGCTGGCTCGGTTGTGATACCATACTGGTAGTCCCCGGTGCAGTTGGTGTGGATTTTATCCCCTATTGCGAGCTTGTCGATTATGATGTTGCTTATGAGCGTGCATTTAATGGAATTAAAGAGCTTTCCGCCTATGCAGAAGAAAAGAAGGTAGCAATTGCCCTTGAAAACGTAGGTAACAAGCTGCTTCTTTCTCCTCTTGAACTTCGTGATTTCATCGATAAAATCGGTTCAGATTACGTAGGTGCATATTTCGATGTAGGAAATATCTTAAGAACAGGCTATCCTGACCAGTGGATAAGAATTCTCGGCAAAAGAATTAAAAAGATACATTTTAAGGATTACAAGAAGGCTTCAAACAGCTTTGTAAACCTCATGGAAGGTAATGTTGATTTCCCAAGTGTTATGAAGGCACTCAAGGGAATAGGTTATGACGGTTGGGTAACCGCTGAGATGGGACCGTTGTACGTTTACTATCCCGATATGCTTTTATATACGACTTCTATGGCAATGGACAAAATAATGAAAAATTAAAACAATATTCTTGCATATCTAAATCGTTAAAGCATACGGAGCTAATGGCTCCGTATGCTTTAAGCACGTAAGAGGTTGATACACAATGGACAAAATATATAATATTGCATTAATAGGTTGTGGCTCCATGGGTGCAGCGCACATGGATGATATCTATTTTAAGGAAAACGTCTGCATTAAGTGCGTTTGCGATTTAAAAGAAGATGCTGCAAAGCTTTTTAAACGCAAATACGGTGCAGAAAGAACAGAAACAGACTACCGCAAATGTGTTTCTTCCGAGGATGTGGATATAGTAATTATATCTACATACCCCTCATCACATTTGGAAATCCTTAAAGAATGTATAAAACATGGAAAACACGTTATCTGTGAAAAGCCCATGGCACCAAATATGGAGCAGGCTAAAGAATTTGTTTCACTTGTCAAGGCTAATCCCAATGTAAAAGTATTGGTTGGTCACATTCTGCGTCATAATGAAACATATAAAAAGGTAGCACAGATGATAAGGGACGGTGCAATAGGCTCGCCCATCATTATGCGTATGGCTCAGAATCACCATACAATGAACTGGGAAAAATATCTGGCTTTAATAAAGGATGCATCTCCTATTGTTGACTGTGGCGTACATTATTTAGATGTTATGAAGTGGTTTACAGGGGCGAAGATTACTGATATTTCGGGCATAGGGACAAGGACTGAAAAGGATGTGCCCGAGGACAGATACAACTACGGCCTTATTACGGTGAAATTGTCAGACGGCTCAATTGCATATTATGAGGCAGGGTGGAGCAATACTATGTCCGCCAACAACCTTAAAGAATTTGTAGGACCATTGGGCAGAATATCCATTGTGTATAAAAGGGACAGGACTTCCCATTCGGAAGAAGGGGATATGATAGAGTATTACAGATATCCCGAAAAAACCTACGAAATAATTAACCTCAAATCAAAAAGAAAGCCTACGGGGGCACAGCTTGAACATCTTATTAAAATGATTGAAACAGGCGTGGATGCAAACCCCACCATCGATGAGGTGTTTGACAGCTTTGCATTCGCTATAAAGGCAGACGAAGAAATTAAAAGGGAAATGAAATAAAGTTTCATATAGTAAAAAGACATTATTCACTTTTGAATAATGTCTTTTTTTGTATAACCCTGCATATTCGTTGCCCTCTCAGGGTTCGATTCCCCTGTGCATTGCAAAAAAAAGAAGCATACAAAAAGTATACTTCCTTTTTTGGTGACCCCACGGGGAATCGAACCCCGGTCTTCGCCGTGAGAGGGCGACGTCCTAGGCCGCTAGACTATGGGGCCTTTTTTATTACTTGCTAATTATAATATGAAAAACAGTTATTGTCAATCTTTTTTTTAGATATTTGGAAAAAACTTCGCTAATTTCTTCCTATTTCTTGCAATATTATACAATTAGTGTTAAAATAATATCCGTAAAAAGGAGATGTACATATGAAAGAACTTACACCAATGCTTTTCACCTCAATGAAAACGTACAGCAAGGAAAAGCTTATCAAGGATATTATAGCAGGTATCATTGTAGCAGTAATTGCACTTCCACTTTCAATTGCGCTTGCTCTGGCATCAGGAGTAGGGCCTGAAGAGGGTCTTTACACTGCAATTGTTGCGGGCTTTATCATATCCTTCCTGGGAGGTAGCACGGTGCAGATAGCAGGTCCTACTGCGGCATTTGCTACCATTGTTGCAGGCATCGTGGCAAAAAACGGAATGGATGGACTTGTCGTTGCAACTATTATGGCTGGTATCTTCCTTATATTGATGGGTGTATTCAAGCTGGGAAACCTTATTAAATATATTCCGTATACTATCACAACAGGTTTTACGGCTGGTATTGCAGTAACAATCTTTATCGGTCAGCTCAAGGATTTCTTCGGTGTACTATATGTGGGCGGTGAAAAGCCTATCGAAACTATGGAAAAGCTTGAGGTGTTCTTTAAATATATTTCCCAAGTTAATATTCAGGCGGTAATAGTAGGTCTTGTTAGCCTCGCTATTCTTATTTTATGGCCTTATGTAAGCAAGAAAATCCCAGGCTCTCTTATAGCCGTGCTGGCAGGAATTTTCATGGCTATGAAGATGGACGTACTTACTATTAACGATTTGTATTCGGTAAGCAGTGCTCTTCCTAAGTTTTCAATGCACTCATTTGACATTAGATTGATAAGAACTGTTCTTCCCGATGCCTTTACAATCGCTATTCTTGCAGCCATTGAGTCGCTCCTTTCCTGTGTCGTTGCAGATGGTATGACAAACAGCAAGCATCGCTCCAATGCCGAGCTTGTTGCACAGGGTGTGGGTAATATGGGAAGTGCATTCTTTGGCGGTATCCCCGCAACAGGTGCTATTGCAAGAACTGCTGCAAACATTAAAAACGGGGGAACATCTCCGATTGCAGGTATGGTGCACGCAGTTACCCTTTTACTTGTGCTCGTTGTTCTTATGCCATATGCAGGACTTATACCGATGCCTACCATTGCGGCAATCCTTTTTGTTGTTGCATATAATATGTGCCAGTGGAGACCGTTTGTGCATCTTGTAAAAACTGCTCCCAAGAGTGATATTGCAGTTCTTGTGCTTACCTTTGTACTTACGGTGGTGTTTGACCTCGTAATCGCTATTGAGGTTGGCTTTGTGCTTGCGTGCCTTCTCTTTATGAAGCGTATGAGCGATGAAACAGGCGTTGTCGGCTGGAAGTATGTTGAAGAGGAAACCGATGACAGTGAAAAACTTAAAATTCTTCCTAAAGAAATCCGTGTGTATGAGGTTACAGGTCCGCTTTTCTTCGGTGCTGCAGACAGAATTGCACAAATCAGCACTAAAGCATTTACAAAGTGTTTGATTATCCGAATGCGTAGTGTTCCTGCCATTGATGTAACGGCTATGAATGCTATTGAGGAGCTTTATAAGCGTTGCGAAAAGAAAGGGATAAAACTGATTTTCTCCCACGTATACGACCAGCCGATGAGAGTTATGGAAAAAGCAGGCTTTATAGATAAGCTGGGAAGAGAAAACTTCTGCGAGCATATAGACAGTGCTGTTGCCAAGGCAAAGCAGTGTATATAAGTATATAACTATAAATAATGTTTAAGGAGGTGGCGAAAATGCCAGGAAAAG
This sequence comes from Clostridia bacterium, assembly GCA_045615265.1. Classification (GTDB taxonomy): domain Bacteria; phylum Bacillota; class Clostridia; order UMGS1883; family UMGS1883; genus UMGS1883. The sequence continues at coordinate 6,746 of JAZLEL010000003.1, forward strand.
CATATAAAAGCGTAACAATATTTATGGGAATGACTCGCTGCAAAAAAAGAGCGCAGGGGCAGGGGACAACTTCGCCGCCCGTTTCTTCTTTGTTTTGATTTCTAAATTGTATTTGATAATTAAATAATAAAGGAGAAAAATTTATGTGGTTTATATTTGCTTTAATAACAACTCTTGCGTGGGGACTTGCTGAGTTGTTTTATAAAAAAGGCGCCCGTCAGGATGAGAAATACGCTCATTTGAAAATTTGCATCTGCGTAGGTACCGTAATGGGAATACATGCAATTTTCACGCTTCTTACACAGGATATCAATTACAACCCTGTTAATCTTATCAGATATCTTCCGGTATCAATGCTGTATATTATATCTATGGCATTTTCCTTTTTCGGGATGCGTTTTATTGAAGAATCCATATCCGATCCCATCGAAAACACCTCAGGGGCAATATGCTCACTGCTCTGTGTAATCTTTTTGGGAGATGCACTTTCAATACCTGCGGTGCTTGCTATCATTATCATGGTTATAGGTGTTTTAGGTGTTGGCTTTTTGGAAAACAGGGGAGATACGGCAAGGAAAAAGGTTCTCGGCAAAAAAATGGCTATTGTAGCTTTTTGTATGCCCTTTGTCTATGCACTGCTTGATGCGGTAGGTAGCTTTGTGGATGTATTTTATCTTGACGATGTAGCCGCAACACCGCTTATCGGAGTGACGGAAAATACAATAGAAGCCGTTGCAAACACCAGCTACGAGCTGACATTTGCAGCATTTGCACTTATCTTATTTGTATTTATGAAAATAAAGAAGGTTGAGTTTGGCTCAATCCCGAAGCAAAAAGATAAGGTTCTTTCTGCAGTGTTTGAAACCGCAGGTCAGCTTACATATGTATATGCAATGAGCGGAAATGGTGCAGTTGCAGCACCGATAATTTCATCGGTATGCGTTGTATCACTGCTTCTTTCAAGGATTTTCCTGAAAGAAAAGCTCACTACGAAGCAATATATCTTTATCTCAATTGTAATTATTGGTATACTTCTTCTGGCACTTGTTGAAGAAGGAACATTGTACTATATAATTGACTTTTTCAAAGGAATATTCTAAAAACCCCGTAAGAAATAGCATACTAGGAAAGAGGTGTCTGCATGAAAACACTTATCGAGCTTTTTGACCCGTGTCAAATTAAAAATGTGATTGCGGGACTTACTTTCAAACCGCAAAAAATAGTTTTTGTAGGATTTAAACAGAATATGAAACAGGCACAGCTTAATTCCATAGAAAAGTTTTTCAAAATGAAGAATATAGATGTTGCTTTGGAATATGAATATGTAAGCAGGTACAACTATGATTCAATTGTAGAAAGACTTAATGAGATTATTGACCGGAATGAGGATTGCTGCTTTGACCTTACAGGCGGCAGGGAACTGGTGCTTGTTGCTATGGGAGAAATCTCAACAAAAAGAGATATTCCTATGTTTCAGTTCGATTTAAAGGGCGGCGGATTTATCCACGTTAATAATTGTGAAGATATACAGGTGCCAAAAACAGAAAATATCTCAATAGAAGAATGTGTAACTCTTAACGGGGGTGCTATCGTGCGTGAAAGCACGGACGCCCCTCGCTGGGATATGAGCGGAGATTTCTGCCGTGACATATACCTTATGTGGAATATATGCAGAAATGACACCGGTGCGTGGAACAGTAATTCCGCATCGCTCGGTGCACTCGAAAAGAACGGATTTATTGATGAAACCCTTAGTGTCAGCGGAAAAATTAAAGAAACTGTAAATCAGCATATTGACCCTTCTATAATGAAAGCACTTGAAGATGCAGGCGTGGTTTCGGGCGTTTCCTTTAAGGGTGATGTTCTTTCATTCCGCTATAAAAATGAACAGGTACGCCAATGCCTTATAAAGGCAGGGAATATCCTCGAACTTCTTATTTATATGCTAGCGAGAGAGATTTCGGCAGAAGAAAGAGGGTTTTACAACGATATTGATGTAGGCGTAATTGTTGACTGGGACGGCGTAATTCATGAGGATATCGGTTTAGCCCGTGACACAAGAAATGAAATAGATGTCTTTTTAATGCACGGACAAACACCTGTGTTTATATCCTGCAAGAACGGAGTTGTTCAGAAAGAAGCTCTCTACGAGCTTGAGGCAGTTGCCGACAAGTTCGGCGGAGAACACGCAAAGAAAGTGCTGATAAGTACATATACCAACAAAAATCAAAAAGCACGCAGCTTTGTTCTTCAGCGTGCCCGTGATATGAATATTGAGATAATTGAGGGCATAGATAAAATGAGCAGGGAGGAATTGACAAAGGCTCTTAGAATCCGTGCCAGATAGCCAAAAAACTTGCAAAAAATTCTTGACATAAATTAGCATTTATGTTATACTGTCACAGTAACCGCGTAGAAGAGGTCTTAAAAGCTTTTTAGCTGCCTTAATAGCGAGTCTGTATAAACGGGAGGTGCAACAAATGTACGCAGTAATCAAGACTGGTGGCAAGCAGTATCAGGTTAAGGTTGGTGACGTTCTCTTCGTTGAAAAGCTTGAAGGCGAAGCAGGAACAGAAATCAAGTTTGACGAAGTACTTGCAATCGGTGACGAAGGTAAATTTACAGCAGGTGCTCCTATTGTTGAGGGTGCTTCTGTATCTGCTAAGGTTCTCAGCCAGACAAAGGGTAAGAAGATAATCGTTTTCAAGATGAAGCCTAAAAAGGGTTACAGAAATAAGAACGGTCATCGTCAGCCTTATACAAAGGTTGAAATCACAGCAATCAATGCGTAATTATGATTAAGTTCACTACGGTATCAAATACCGATGGAAAGATTACACAGTTTACGGTGGACGGGCACAGCGGTTATGCCGAAAGCGGCAGTGATATTGTTTGTGCATCAGTTTCCTCGGCTGTGTGGCTTACAATTAACGGCATTGAAAAACAAAACCTCGCAAAGCTTTCTTATGAAGAGCGTGACGGTTTTGTAAACTGCATCATTTCTGATAAAAAGGAAGGTGCAGATATACTGCTTGATTCACTCGTTATGTTTATAACGGAGCTTTCAAGTCAGTATAAAGACTTTTTGAAATTTACACAGATGTAAATCTGTATGCTATTTTTGGAAGGAGTGAAATTATAATGTTCGCATTGAATATTCAGTTGTTCGCTCATAAAAAGGGTGTTGGTTCTACAAAGAACGGTCGTGACAGTGAGTCTAAGCGTCTTGGCGCAAAGCGTGCTGACGGTCAGGCTGTACTTGCCGGTAACATCCTCGTTCGTCAGAGAGGAACTAAAATTCATCCCGGTATCAATGTAGGTATTGGTAGCGATGATACCTTGTATGCTCTTGTTGACGGAAAAGTTAAGTTCGAGCGTAAGGGCAAGGATAAGAAGCAGGTAAGTGTATATCCTGCATAATTCAAAAGATAAAAGCTCGGAATTAATTTCCGAGCTTTTTTATTTGTTAGTGAATAGGAGGTAAAGGTATGTTTGCAGATGTGGCACAAATCACAGTAAAAGCAGGAAACGGCGGAAACGGACTCGTGTCTTTTCACAGAGAAAAATATGTTCCCGACGGCGGTCCCGATGGCGGTGACGGCGGAAAAGGCGGTAACATCATATTTAAAGCGGACAAGACTCTTACTACATTGGTTGATTTTGCCCATAGAAAAACCTTTACTGCAAAAAACGGTGAAGATGGTAAGGCACGCCGTTCATCAGGCAGAAAAGGGGAGGACCTTTACATCCTTGTTCCTGTCGGCACCGTAATTAAGGACAAAAAAAGCGGAAGAGTAATGAAGGATATGTCCGAAAACGGTGAGGAATTTATCGCTGCATATGGCGGAAACGGCGGTTGGGGCAATGTTCATTTTGCATCGGCTACACGGCAGACTCCCAAGTTTGCAAAGGATGGTCTTAAGGGGCAGGAGAGAGAGCTTACGTTGGAGCTTAAGCTGATTGCCGATGTTGGTCTTGCGGGCTTCCCCAATGTAGGTAAATCTACACTTCTTTCAGCGGTAAGTGCTGCACGCCCCAAAATTGCAAATTATCACTTTACAACCCTTGAACCTAACCTTGGCGTTGTGAAAATGGGTGAGGGAAAGAGCTTTGTTATGGCAGACATTCCCGGACTTATTGAGGGTGCACACGAGGGAATAGGACTTGGACACGAATTTTTAAGGCACATTGAGCGTACACGTCTTATAGTTCATATAGTTGACGTTTCGGGAACAGAGGGTAGAAACCCCATTGAAGATTTTGAAAAAATCAATAATGAACTTTCCCTTTACAGTAAATCACTTGCAGAACGCCCTCAGATTGTGGCGGCAAACAAGACAGATGTTATTACAGACCCCACACTTCTTGAAGATTTCAGAAAATATATAGAGGATAAGGGACTTAAGCTTTTTGAAATAAGTGCAGCGGCACATAAAGGTACTAAGGAGCTTATAAATTACGTTTCAGTCATGCTCGACACACTTGACCCAGTAGAAATCTACGAAGCAGATTTTGTGGAGGAGGATTTTTCTGAAGAACCCTTTGAGGTAAGAAAAGAGGGCGACACCTACGTTGTAGAAGGGCCGTATGTTGAAAAACTTCTCAGACACTGCAATTTTGAAGATGCCGAAAGTATGCAATATTTCCAGCTTGCACTTCGAAGAAAAGGAATAATTGAGGCACTTGAAAATGCGGGCTGTGGCGAGGGCGACCCCGTGCGTATGTACGAGCTTGAATTTGATTACACAGAATAATATTTTATAAGGAAGAAAAATATGTTATCATCAAAACAACGCGCATATCTCAGAGGACTTGCGAACAAAGAAAATGCCATTTTCCAGATTGGTAAAGGCGGAATTAACGAAGAAATTTTAAAGGAGCTTGACATAGTTCTTGAAAAGCGTGAACTTATTAAGGTTACAGTGCTTGAAACCTCCTTTATGACAACCCGCGGTGCCTGCGAGGCAGTATGCGATGAAATCGGGGCGGAGCCTGTACAATGTATAGGAAATAAATTCGTTATCTACCGTATGGCAAAAGCAAAGGATAATCGCAAAATAGTTTTACCGAAATAAGGTGTAGCAGTATGAGAATAGGATTATTCGGCGGGGCGTTTAACCCCGTTCATAATGGTCATATAGCCGTGGCAAGGGCAGCGATAGAGATGGCAAAACTCGATAAGCTGATATTTATTCCTACGGGAAATGCTCCGCATAAAAAAGAAACTGATATTTCACGTCAGGACAGGTATCAGATGCTTTTGGAGGCTTTGTGTGATGAGAATAAAATGGTGGTCAGTGACTACGAAATAAAACGCACCGAGGTAAATTACAGTGCAGATACCGCCGAATATTTCAAATCACTTTACCCTGATGATGAGCTGTTTTTTATTATCGGGGACGACTCTTATAATGAACTTGACACGTGGCATGAACCGCATAGAATAATGAAGGTTTGCACTCTTCTGGTTTTCCCCAGAGAGGGTGCATCTGTAACACCGCCTGCAATAGCAATTCCTATGGAGAGGGTAGAGGTATCCTCCAGCGATATCCGTGAAAAAATAAAGATGGGAAAAGATTGCAGAAACTTATTGCCAAAAAAGGTTTTTGATTATATAATAAAAAGGAATTTATATGGATTGAGGGACCTTGATTGACTG
>JAZLEL010000004.1:0-21709 GCA_045615265.1 Clostridia bacterium
AGAAAATACGCCGTATGCATTAAAATAGTTAAAAGCGAAATTTTTTCTATGCTGAAAGCAGGAAAATAACTGTATTTTAAAACTCCGCCAAAAATTCCTGCCAGCATTATCAGCGAAAGGGTAATAATCCACAAAAGCACACCCAAATCCCTTTTATCAAAGCTAAATATTGAATACGCCGTTCTTCCTGGAATTCCATAGCCACGACTTTTCATACTGTCAGCAGTTTCTACGGCACTTTCCAAAGACCAGGTTATGAGAATTGACAATATTTTTATTGCACACCTGATACGCTTTATTGGAGTTCCTTTAGAAATATCTCTTCCCAAAGTTCGTTGTGTGTTTGTAATTTCACGCAAACGCAAAACCAAATTAGGAATAAACCTAAGCGTCATAGAAAAAACCAACGATAATGTGGGGATAATTTTCCCAAAAAGATACACAAACTTATCACTTGTCATAACTAAATTGTAGCAAGAAAAATAAAAGATCACCGCCGCCAACATCACTGCTGCCGCAATACCGTAATACAGCGATTCTGCCGTTAACGGATTTCCGCTTGGAAGATATCTGATTACAGTTACACCTGCATGATTAAACATAGGGTTTATAATTGCTGCAAGAAGCATCATCGGCAGGGCTATAAATAAACTCCTGAAAGTCTGTTTTCGCCCCTTTATTAGCAAGGTGTATAAAATCGCACACCCGAAGGTTATCCCGAGAGACACAGGGTGCATAAGAAACATTGAAAATCCAATCACACATAAGAAATACATAAAATTCACTATCGGATGATATGTTTTAAATTCATTCATTTTGCACCCTCCTTTTTAATAAAATTTGCAGTATTTTCCGTAGCTTCGTTCAAACTTAATTTTAAGAACAAAATAAAAAAACCGCAGCAAAAAAATGCCACAGCTGTGTGCCTGTGTTTATCCTTGTGTTTGTCGCACGGCAAACACAAACCGCCCCCTATGGTCAAAATTTGTGACAGAGAGCGACACCCCAATGCAGGTCTTCTGACTTGCGTCCTAAAGCAGATATATTTCCGCCTTCCCAATTTCTCAGTGACCGGCTTTCGCCATGAAATATATCCTAAAACGCTTACAGCGGCAGTTCCGTTCGGGATTTGCACCCGATTCTCTTTTCACCGCATATACCCATACGGCATACGCGACACATTGTGTGAATCTATTTAATTCTTCATCATAATAACACAATCCGCCCAATGTGTCAACATAAGAGGGAACTTTTAACTGTGTATGAACTTTTTTCTTTTGGGTAGACAAATTTTACGTTGTATTATATAATATATCTAATAGAGTATTAAGGAGTTATAAAATGAAGAAATTTGCATTTGTATTCATCTTAATATCGATATGTTTACTTTCTGCCTCCACAATTTCTGCAGAGCAGTTTTCGTATTCGTTTGAAACATCTGATGATGCTTTTTTATGGTCAGGGGGAGTCTTTGACGATTCTAACCCGTTTGAAACAGGCTACTCCCTCTATGTCAACAATCCTTTTGGCGAAGTACGAAATGGACGTGTAACCCATGTTCTGGACTACGCACCAACCATTACTGTTGAGGCGGGAAAGATTTATACCCTGAGCGGATATGTTATGAATCCCCTCAGTAATTTTTCCCCATCTCTTCGCTCGTCCAGCACCCTTGAACCAGGCGGAAATACAATCATTGTTTCAATAAGCGGTATTGGTGATGAGTGGGCTCAGTTTTCAACTACATTTTTTGCAGGAGAAAGCGGCACTTACAATCTGGCACTTCATTTTGCCGATGGTTTTGAGGATTTTGGTTTTTTTGTTGACGAACTCAGACTCGAGGAAAATGCTTATACCCTTTCAGAGCTTAAGCTGAGCGGCCCCGATGAAATTATTATTCCTGCTACTGGAAGCATAAAAAACTACTACCGTCCTTTCATTATAACATCTGAAAATGAAAACATTGCTATTCTTTCAAGCAGTAACTTAAATTTTTCTGTTACAAAGGCAGAAGGCATTTACTTTAACTCACAGGAATTTTCGCTGACTGTCACATCTGAGGCTTCACGCGGAATGGAAATATCAATTGCCTGTGCTTTGCGTAATTACACCGATCTTGCACCTACTCTTATTTCGGTTACACTGACAGATAATATGATTGATAATCCAGGCTTTGAGAGTGAAAGCATACCCTGGACAAGCACATCTGATATATCAATGCACACCGATACGGCAAACGGATATATTTCTGTGCCGACTAATGATTACGGGGATTTCGGATATTTTGCAACAATAACATATGACGCTCCGCAGGTTTTACTTAAGGACGTCTTTTACGTAATACGTGCAAAAATACGTTCTGACAATCCGAAGCCGTTTTCTGCTATTCATGCAAAAAACAGTGCACAGATAGATGGAAATACAGTTTACTTTTCAGTAAAGGATATTTCGGGAGAAGAATGGATTGATGTATTCGCAGCATTTGTACCTGAGTACAGTGGTGTATACGATATTGCCTTAAATCTCTGTTCCATGCAGGATTGTACAATATATATTGACGATATAAAGCTTTCGTGCGAAGTACCTTCACCCGAATATATTACCCTGCACGCACCTGGAAATATCGCTCTGCCAAATGTTTCTACTTCCTACCCTGTTTCGGCACTCCTGCGTGACCAATCGGGAAATATACTCCCCTCTGACGAAGTCTTAATAGAGCTTTTGCAAAGTGACGACTCAATTTATATTGACAGTACAAAAAAGATGCTTACTGTAAATCCCGACACAATTACTGGAACATACACACTTGTTGCAACATACCTTCCAAACCCAGAGATAAAGTCTACCCTTGATTTTGAGGTAAGCTTTGACTATATAGGTGACGGAACATTTGAAAAAACAATTCCCAATGAATGGTGGATGGTAACCTCACCTTACGAATGTGATTTATATATGCGTAATGATGGTTACAGCCGCAGGGCACTTATAAACTGTAAGGGAAGCTACTTTATGCTTCTTAATAACTCCTATGTACATTTGATAGAAAATGTTCCTTATGTATTTAACTCCAGTTTTTCTGTGCCTACTGACTGTACGGCAACCCTCTTTATAGAAACAATTGAAGGAGAAATGCTCCCCCTTGCACAGATTTTTATAAATGCAGGAGCAACTCTGGATGAAAAACGCCCTCCTGAGCTTTTCCTTGCCGAGGAGGACGCTATCGGGAGATTGTTCTTCTATATAGAGTCAGATAATGGACAACCATTTTCAATATATGCAGATAACCTTTCTTTAAAGGGGGCGAGCATAGTTGCGGCTAACCCACATATCACGGGAAAGCCCTATGTTAATGGTGCTGTTGAGGTAGGATTTACGCTTTTTAATAATATTGCGGAAAACAGTGATACATCTGCGTGTGCAGTAAACTGGTATATATCAGATACACAAAACGGCGTATTTAACGAAATTTCTTACGGAGGAAAAAACATTTACTTTGACACAACCTTCCTCAATAAATATGTGTGTTTTGAAGTTATCCCTATCTGTCCTATAACAGGTTTTTCCGGCATACCTGTGCGTTCTTTCCCATTTCAGGTAACTTACGACCCAAGTGAAAGTAATTCCTCTCTCCCTATGTTTACCCCAGTTTTAAAGGAGCATATTTCCTCTGAAACAGTATTTTCAGATATAGAATCACATTGGAGCAGGAATTATGTTATGATTCTTTCACAAAGCGATGTAGTATCGGGAAAGAGCGAAGGGTTGTTTTCTCCCGATGATAATGTGACCCGTGCTGAATTTTCTAAAATGCTTAGTATTGCTTTTTCTATAAACACTTCATTTGATATGCCATTATTTTATGATGTGAAGCCTGATGATTGGTATTACGACTATGTAACGGCTCTTCATCTGGCAGGAATTGTAAATGGAACTTCTGACGTTTCCTTTTCTCCTGAACGTTTCTTAACACGTGAAGAGGCGACTGTTATAATGGTAAGGCTTTTTGAAAAAGCAACAGCGGATGTTGCATCTGTAAGCGAATATAGTTTTACAGACAGAGAAAGTATATCCCCCTGGGCAGCTTCCTCTGTTGCAAAGGGTGTAAGTCTTGAAATTATAAAAGGAAACCCTGATGGAAGCTTTAACCCCAGAGGATATCTCACACGGGGAGAAGCAGCGGCGCTTATCTGCAGACTTGCCGAGATTTTGAAAAAAGGATGATGTTTTTATGCTAAAAAAACTAATTAAGTTTATTACTGTCATCTTATATATTATTCTAATTGGCATGGCTATATATCAGGCACGCCATCTGACACTTGACAATCTTATATCATACAGTCCCTCAAACAAGCTTTTGGCGGCGCTATTCCTTTTTGGGCTTTATGCACTTAAGAGTATTTCGGTATTTTTCCCGATTGTTATCTTGCAGATAACGGCAGGCTTCCTTTTCCCTGCACCTGTTGCCTTTTTAGTTAATATGATAGGCGTGGTAATTGATTTTGCACTCCCCTATTATTTAGGTATGTTCACTGGGGCGGAGGCTGCTGAACGTAAGATTAAAAAGAACGAGAACATAAAGCGCTTTATTGAACGGCAACAAAAGCATGAGTTTTTCCTGACTTTTCTTCTGAGAGTTATAAGCTGCCTTCCGTCAGATTTAGTCAGTATGTATTTGGGAATGCTTAAATTTAAGTTTGCACGTTATATGGTTGCCAGCATTTCAGGGGCACTCCCCGGAATTATACCTGCAACATTTATAGGACGTAATATTACTAACCCAAAATCCCCTGAATTTATAGGGGCTGCCCTATTCACACTTTTGTGTTCTGTGGTTTCAATTATTGTGTATTATATTTACAGTAAAAAGCTTAAAAAGGATTAAAAAAAGGTGTAGCAGAAAGATTTCTGTTACACCTTTTTTATTATCATATTGCCCATTACTAAAACAATTCTTCAATATCTGTTGGTATCGGTGCGGTAATAGTAAGCATATCTTTGGACATAGGGTGTGTAAATTCAACCAGGTGGCAATGAAGCCTTATTTTCTCCCCTTTTTGCGGTGCTCCGTACATACTATCTCCGTATATGGGTGTGCCAATATAACTCATATGCACCCTTAGCTGATGCGTTCTTCCCGTAACAGGACTAAGCTCAAGAAGGGAAAGTCCATTCGCCTTTTGAATGGTTTTATACTGACTAATTGCCTCTTTCCCATCTGAAGCAACACAACGGATTGCACACCCTTCCTCTCGTCTTTTTATAGGTGCTGATATAATTCCTTCTTCGGGGTCGGAGCATCCGTTTACAACAGCAATATATTTCTTTTTTATTCTTTTTCTTTTTATTTCTTCTGCTAAAAATGCAGCGGCCATCGTATGCTTTGCAATAAGCACCACACCTGACGTATCACTGTCAAGCCGTGTAATAGCATGAAACACGCTATTTTCTCCCAAATGGTACATAACCGCATTTGCAAGGGTGTCTTTTTGATGATTTCCTGTGGGGTGCGTGGGCATAGAACGCATTTTATTGACAACAATTATATCTTCGTCCTCATATAATACGGAAAGCGGCATATTAACGGGAACTATATTACTTGGTTCCCTATCCGTGACAGTAACTGTGAGGGTGTCCCCCTCGAACACTTTCTCGATTACAGTAGCATTTCTGCCGTTAAGAGTAATACCTCCCTCAATCCTTTTGAGGCGGCGGATAAGTTTTACCGAAAGATTCATATGATTTTCGAGGACATATTCTATTTTATGTCCGCTGATGGCAGCATCAATTTTTAAAGTTATTATTTTTTCCATATCATACACCGAAAACACATTACTAAAAAAGGAGCCAATACTGGCTCCTTTTAATTATACTTATAAAAGAGAGAAGTGAACTACAAGTGCAGCAAACACGATTGAAACCATTGAAAGAAGCTTTATAAGTATGTTAATAGCAGGACCTGATGTATCCTTAAACGGATCGCCCACTGTATCACCTACTACTGCAGCCTTATGATTGTCAGAGCCTTTACCGCCATGAACACCACTTTCAATATATTTCTTTGCATTATCCCATGCACCGCCTGAATTTGACATAAATACAGCCATAAGGAAGCCTGATGCAGTCGCACCTGCCAACATTCCGACAACGCCTGTGCATCCGAGCACCATACCAACAATGATAGGAACAAGAACTGCAACTATTGTAGGCATTATCATCTCTTTAAGACTTGCTTTGGTACAAAGATCTACACAGCTTTCGTAATCAGCATCTGCCTTACCTTCCATAAGCCCTGTAATCTCTTTAAACTGACGGCGAACCTCCTTAACCACACTTTGTGCGGCACGTCCTACGGAGTTCATTGTAAGAGCTGCAAATACAAACGGCAAGCACGCACCAACGAACAGACCAACCAAAACAGTGGGATTTGTTATGCTGAGGTTAGCAATCTTTTCAGCACCGCCCTCAATGCTATTTATCTTATCTATGTAAGATGCCATAAGTGCAAGTGCAGTAAGTGCAGCAGAGCCTATTGCAAAGCCCTTTCCTGTTGCAGCTGTCGTATTACCCAAAGAATCAAGAGCATCTGTTCTTTCTCTTACTTTTTTATCAAGACCTGCCATTTCAGCAATTCCGCCTGCGTTATCCGCAATAGGACCATATGCATCAGTAGCAAGGGTTATACCCAGGGTTGAAAGCATACCAACCGCTGCAAGTGCTATGCCGTAAAGTCCCATAGACGGACTTGATGTACCACCTGAAACAAAGTATGCAACAAGAATACAGATAGCAACTATGATTATTGGCATAAGTGTAGATAACATACCCACAGACAAGCCGCCGATAATAATTGTAGCTGTTCCTGTTTCAGAGGTTGCCGCAAGATTTTTTGTAGGCTTATAGCTGTCTGATGTATAATATTCTGTTGATTGTCCTACAAGCACACCTGCAACAAGACCTGACAATATTGCAAAGTATACTGTCCAGTTATCTTTTCCTAAAATATAATATACAAGAGGCAGAGATACAATTGCAATAACTATCGAGGAAAAATTAGTACCTCTTGAAAGTGCACCGAGAAGTTGCTTTTGTGATGCACCCTCTTTTGTTCTTACGAAAAACGTTCCGAGAACGGAGCTTACAACACCGATAGCCGCAAGAACCATAGGAAGTGCCATTGCTTCCAGCGTATGTAAAGCAGCCACACCAAGAGCACACGCAGAAATTATAGAACCTACATATGATTCGTAAAGGTCAGCACCCATACCTGCAACGTCACCAACATTGTCACCTACATTATCAGCAATAACGGCTGGGTTACGGGGGTCATCCTCGGGGATTCCCGCCTCAACCTTTCCGACAAGGTCAGCACCAACGTCTGCTGCTTTTGTAAAAATGCCGCCGCCTACTCTTGCAAAAAGTGCCATTGAAGAAGCACCCATACCAAATGTAAGCATCGCACTGGTGATAGCCTCATTAGAGAGCTTAAATACAAATTTCAAAAGGGAAAACCATATAGATATATCAAGAAGTCCAAGACCTACAACCGTAAAGCCCATAACACTTCCTGCAGAAAATGCTACCTTGAGTCCTCGGTTAAGCCCCTCTTGGCAGGCATTAGCTGTTCTTGCATTTGCAAGTGTTGCTATTTTCATTCCGATAAAGCCTGAAAGTGCTGAGAAAAAGCCCCCAGTTATAAATGCGAAAGGTACAAACGGAGTAAGTAATTTTACCATTGCCATTACGCTGAGAATAATAAACATTACACCAAAAAAGATAAGAACAATCTTATACTGACGGCTGAGGTAAGCATTAGCCCCTCTTCGTATTGAGGAAGATATTTTTTTCATCACATCGTTTCCTTCTGGAAAACGGAGCACACTACAAGCAGTAATTACTGCAAATATCAGTGCCAGTGCTGCACCTCCAAAAGATAAAGCCACAAGCATAATTCCAATTTGAGATCCCTCCTATAATTTTGTTTGCAGAAAATTATATCACAAATTTATCCTATATGCAATACAAAATGCCTAAAAATATGATAAATTTGAATCATCATATTTTTAGGCAAGGTAAGTTAAATGCATACAGAACATTTTTCTGCGACGTATTTATTTATAAAAGATTCGCATTCTTCCAAAGGAAGCGGCTTGCAATAGTACCATCCCTGGATATAATCGCAGGCAGATGATGTTACAAGTGCATTTTGTTCTTCAGTTTCTACACCCTCACAGATTACCCTTATATTCATATTGTGCGCAAGTGCAATTATGCCGGAGAACAAATCCTTACCTTTAGGAGCATCAGATTTGAGCAGAATATCACGGTCAATTTTAACGACATCAATGGGATAATCACACAGATTAGAGAGAGAAGTATATCCGCTTCCCAAGTCATCAAGATATACACGAAAACCAAGCTCTTTGCATTTTTTCACATTCTGTGTTGCAGTTTCTCTGTCCTTTTCAATAGCATCCTCGGTTATTTCAATAGAGAGCTTTGATTTGTCAAAATTATAACTGTTTGAAATCATTGTAATCTTATCGATGAAATGTTCTTCTGAAAGTGTTATTCTTGTAAAGTTGCACGAGATTGAGATGTCTTTATATTCGGTATTATTCCACTTTTCAAGCTGACGGCAGGCATGCTCGAACATATAAAAATCGTGTTTGCTGATAAGTCCTGCCTTTTCCATATTTCCAATATATCTAGAAGGGCTAATAAGTCCTTTCTCCATACTATCCCATCTTGAAAGTGCTTCTGCTGAAACAATTCTCTTTGTTTTGTTATCAACAATAAACTGCAAATACATCTTAAACTCGTTCTTTTCAAACCCTTTTATAATACTTTCCGTAATTTTCTTTTCCTCCTGAATTTTATTCATAGAGTGAATATCACAGTAAATAATTTGCTTTTCTGTACCAAAAATTTTGTTACAGTTTTTTCTTAGGTTAAACAGTAACAATTCACAGTTTTTGTCTGAGTTTCCAAGATGGTACGCTGCCGCATGAAATACAAGCTTGTTGTTTTTCTCTTTCATCTCTTCAAAGTCATTCAGCTTATCCATAACTTCTCTGAGTCTTTTTTTAGCATCGTCATCGTTTGTAGACTGAAAAGCAAAGGCAAAGCCATTTTCTGTAATTCTTGCAGATATTTCCCTATCTCCCGTATGCTCTGATAATACTGAGCTTGTGTATTTTAAAACATCTTCAAAGGAACTGTCGCCATGATAAGAACGAAGATAACTGCTGTCTAAAATAATATATGCAATGTGATACAGATTTCTTGAAATATCACTTATTGTATACCTGAAATGATACTTGAAAAACTGAAGATTACCCATACCTGTTTCACTGTCTGTCATTTTGTCAACGGCATTTTCTTTTTTCATACGCTTGATACGAACAGACAAAAATATTATAAATGCAGTAAGTAGCAGGCAAATGAAAAGGGTAATACCAATCCATATATAATTTGTTTTTGACTTTTGCGATGCATAGGATAAATAAATTCCGTTCTTCCCGTCAGGAGATATCTTAGCCGCTGCTTTTTTTATTGTTGCAATTTTACCGTCATCTGCAAGGGTGGTAAAAATAAGTCCGCATTGAATGGTTTTTCCATTGTCCTTATATGAAATAAGCTTAAGATAGTCCTTTTTATACGATAGGTTTTCGTTATCATCTGCAGAAGATACAATATCCACCTGAAGATTTTCTCCAAGGACATTCTTATTCTTTTTATCCCCATTAATATAAACGAAATTTATACCCGAATTTTCAGATATCTCTTTGAGCAAATCAGGAATAACACCTTTGTAGGAATCTGTATCTTCGTCATAGTACTCTATCGGATAGTTATCGGGACTTCCAGCAACATAAAGATATTCTGCATAGCCTTCGGTTTTCTCCGTAGTAATAACCTCAGCCATGACAGGCTGAATAAAAAACGTAATTACTATCAATAAAACAATAATAAACTTTCTCAATTTCTCTATCACCTCTTTTCCTTATACATTCATTTTCTTTCTTTCAATACGTCCCCAGTCAAGCTTTTTCTTTTTGTAGCCTTTAAAAGCTGTAAGGCGGACAAATGCCATAATAAATCTTAAGGTTGTTACCTCAAAAAAGCAAAGCATAATTGCCTTCATACAATCCTTGAATTTAACTGTCAGGTCAATTGTCTGTATTCTTGAAAAGAACGCAGTAAGAGTCAACACCGAATTATATGACGCATAAATAAGCATAAACAAAAGCATGAACGGCAAATTCAATAAATCAATGCAATATGCAAATACCATTGTAAACACGCCAAAAACCTCAATGAACGGCGAGAGCAATTCATAAAGCAGAAAATACATATATGACACAAATCCAACTGCTCCGTATTTGGGATTTGCCATCATTTTTTTATGTTTCCACATTGTCTGGAAAAGTCCCAGATGCCAGCGTTTTCTCTGTTTTTTAAGATCGCCGAGTTTTTCGGGAACCTGTGTCCAGCAAACTGCATCAGTTGCATATTTTATGGAATATGGGATTTTATTTGTGAGGCAATATGAATGAAGCTTTACTACAAGCTCCATATCCTCTCCCATAGTTCCGTGGTCGTAACCACCAGCTGCAATAACCGTTTCCTTTTTGAACATTCCGAATGCTCCCGATATAATAAGTGAACCGTTAAATTTATCAAATAAAATTCTTGATGCCAAAAATGAACGGTCATATTCCAAAAGCTGCATACAAGCCAGAATATTTTTTGGAAGTCGGTATTTTTTTACTCTTCCCTCAAAAAGCTCCACATCATTTGAAGGTCTTACCGTTCCGCCGACAGCAATTACGTTTTCTTCTTCCAATACTGGCACAACCAATTTTCTGAGTGAGTCGTACTGAAGCACTGAATCCGCATCCATACAAATAAAATAGGGATACTGAGAGGCATTGATACCCATATTAAGGCCATCTGCCTTACCGCCGTTTTTCTTGCGGATAAGGGTAAGGGGTACTTTTTGCTCGTGAGATTCGTAAATAAATTCTTCGGGCTGACAGGCAATACTTCTGTGAATAGGTCTTCTTACAGGATGCATATTATATGCATCTATTAATTGCTGAGAGGTTGTATCCTTTGACCCGTCATCAACCACAATGATTTCATAAAGCTTATAGTCAAGCGTAAGAAGTGACTTAACCGTCTGCACAACGGTTACCTCCTCATTATAGGCAGGCACGACAATGGTGATGGGTACAAAGTAATTTTCGGTAAACTTATTCATAAGTCTATCCTGCATTTTCTTTTTATAAAGAGTGGTTGCACCGATTACTACCGACAAAAACAAAAATGTAGAATAGCCAATTAAATATACAATAAAGCAAACACCGATTATGTCGAAGATAAGCTTAAGTGTTTCCATATCCATCATACCTTCACCGCCTCGATTTCAGCGTTTCGTTTATCCAGATGATAACGCATCATTTCTCTTGCATATCTGTCATCACCGTCAAAAACGCTTATTAAATCATGATAGGAGTATCCCAATTTTTCGCACGAAATGGCACTGTTCTGACGAATATGCCAATTTGAATTTGAGAGATTTTTAACCAAAATTCTAAATGTTACATCATCGGGATAGCTTTTCAGTGCCGAGGTTGCAATGGCCTGATATTCCCATGTTCTGCCTTCAAGATTTTCTGCTATTCCTTGCAGCAGAGGTCTTGCTCCATCATTTGGGAATTTTTCAAAATAGCGTATAGCTGAAAACCGAATTTCGTTATTTTCTTTTTCATTTTTGAGTATTTCAAGCATTTCATTGTCGCATCTTGTGTTTCCAAACCTCAGGTAATTTAAAATATTTACCCTCATTTGTACTGAAAAATTCTTGAAATCATTAAAAATTTTATCTTTCAAAATATTCTTATCGCCTTTGTATGTAAGAAGTCCGTCACAAATAAGTTTTGGATGATGAAATGTTAAGTTTTTGTCTAAGATTTTCAATGCCTGTACAACTAAATCCGGGTTTTGTATACTGTAAATTGCCTTTATGGTATTTTCCCTGCAATAAATGTTTACAGACCTTAAAAGATCAAGCAAAGCATCTATCAATCTTTCGTTTTCGTGATGCTTTAAGATATTGTATTTATGCAGTATATATGGGAAATATGCTATTTTAAGGGTATCCTTGCTTATGTAACGATGAGTAAGAAATTCAAATACGGAAAATGTATCAACAAGATACTGCTCGGTCGCATCGGATTCATTTTCATATACTTTTTCAAGGGCTTTATCAAACGCCGTAATTCCAGCTATTTTATCAAGTTTTTTACAAAGGAAAGCCTTATGCTTCTGAGAAACAGTTTCGCCGAGCTTTATTTTTTCTATTTCACCGCAGATTATTTTTTCAAAGCTTTCGGAATTGGAAATGAGAGCTTTTTCTCTGTGCTTTAAAATGAAAACGTAAATGATGTTATATGCTATCATACTTATGCAAATTGCAATATACACATAAATCATCAGTTCAATTTTCATCTTAGTCACCCTCTTTCCACAATTCTTTCATTATATAATATGAATTTTTCAATCTTTCGTGATAGGTTACTTTATTTCCCCATCCTTTAAGCTTAATTTCCTGGAGTTCAATTCTTTCAGTGCCTGTTCCTATACCGGCATACATTTTATCAATTCTGATATATTCAATTCCGTAGTTTCCGTCATAATAGTCATCGTGAATCTGCATCTTTGACGGGTCGGCAAAGTTAAGCAGTTGCCACGGCAGTTTTATCTCTACATAATCTCCGTTTGAACAAAAATCTGCAAGCGAGTTAAAATCTTTGTTTTCGGGGTTTGCGTTGCCGTACAGAAACTTTCCTGTTTCATAGCTTTCGGCAACTGTTTCCTTTGTTTTGGGAGAAAGTGCGATTGCAGTTCTTAGTATCAATTCAATATTTACAAATTCAGGTGAATTTTTATCAGGAATATTTTCTTTAAAATATGTATCAAATTTATAAATATCCTTTGAGTATGTTGAGCGGAGAGCCTCATAACGCTCCTGCACCTGAACACGGCTGTTGTCTTTTCCGTTTAAGATAATTAAAAAGTCTGTATCTCTGTCAAATCGCACATCATAGTTTTGACAGTAATTACTTCCGCTTTTTGGTGTTATATCAAGCGGGATATATATTGTTTCATTTTCAAAATCAAGGTTTTTCTTTTTCACAAGGAAGTACATAAATTTTTCATCATACTTAATTGAAAGTTCTTTATTTCCTTTTATAACCTTGTCTTCTTCTGTCCATTCAGATACATCGCCATCAACATAGCAGACCGACTTTTCTTCTCCGGGGTCAAATGACAAAAGCCCGAAATATTGTTCATTTGTCTGGTAATCAGACCAGTATGCAGTTCTTGACAAATTCACTGAATGCATGGTGTTCCATGTTCTCTTGAACCATTCATCCTGCCATGTAAATACACAGCCTCCGTTACAGCCTGTTATTTTTATATCGTTCCAACAATCAATGAGTGCCTGTCCCTGTGCTTCTTCCGAGGTATTACCCTGGTTTCTTCCTGTGTCTTTATCCACCTGTGCCATACCTCTGCCGGTAGATACGCCGAATTCAGAAATGACAACGGGCATTGTATGGTGATTATTGAGCATTTGAAGATACGCACGGTATGCATTAACCTGACCTTTTTCATCCCTGAAGCTATCCTTTGATTCAATGCCGAACACTCTCCAGTCCTCAGCAAAGCTCAGATAATAAGGATAATAAGGGTAAACGTGATACGAGGCAAACTGCCCCGAAAGAAATTCGCTCGTTGTTTTTATATGCTGAGCATCAACACGTGCACACTTTAAAAAGAAATCCTTAATAATTTTTGGGTATTCAAAGGGGTCTGTTGTAGGCCAGTTGGAAAACGCCACAAGCCTCTGCTGATTATAACGCTCGGTTTCATATTCAATTATCTTATCCCCCACCATTGCCAGCATTGTTTCGAACGGGGTAGCGTCCTCAGATGTATACATATATTTTCCCGCATATGATGAATATCCCTCTTCACCACGATACAAGTCATCAGTATATGCAACTGTTGAATCGTCCCACTCCACGCCTAGTATATAACCTATAACCCAATCGGAAACATCGCTTTTATATGTACCGTGTCCTGCACTTGCAACTCTGCCTAAATTGAGTTTTCTGTTGCCATGGATAACATCAACCATTATTTTGCTGTTTTCCAAAAAGGTATCATAAAATTCCTTATCGTAAGCATCTCTGTGTGAATTTAAAATATAGTCATTTACCCAGACCCCGTGAAGCATATAAAGAGGGGTCGGGTTATCCTTGTTATATTTATAAAAGGCATTATAAAAGGTGTCGTTTTGAATTGTATAAACACGAATGGTATTTGCACCCATTTCCTGAATATAGCCAAACCATCTTAAATACGTTTCTTCATCAATGGCAAAGGATGTTGCCCACTCTCCTGGGAGTCCTGAACCTAAATTTACGCCCCTTATCTCAAATGGTTCAAAGGAGTCACCCTTTCTCATATATATTTCTTCGCCGTCTACCTTCATAAAATATTCTGTCGGTTTGTCTATGCCGGAATCAAAATATACACCCTCGTAAAAGTAAATCCAGTCAAAAGCGAGAAGCACAAGTATAATTGCGGATATTATTATAATAAATTTTTTCAAAACCTGTACCTCCCTTTCTTTTAATCTGACACTTCGTTATATTTCTTAGTTTTTGATTCTGTACTGTTTTGTTTAAGTGATTCTATATTTTCATCCATAAAAGCAATTCTTTTAGCGATAAAGCCCTTTAAGTGCTCTACGGACTCTTCATAGTTTCTCGGATTTCTCTCTGTCGGATGAAGAAGGTCGTAGTCCTTATTAAAGGTATAACCCCATCTGTCGTAATTTCTATCTACGGCAGTTCCTAAATATTCTATTGTGTCATCGATAAATCCAAGCAGATATTCCTCACTGAAAACTGTTTTTCTAAGTTCGTAGTACCTCTCAACAACCCTGTCTGTAAAATCTTTATCCATAAAAAGCATCTGGAACCACAAGCACGTGTTAATTCTGAATTGATCTGCGGGCATCGCAGACTCCTGATAAGCATCAAAAGCAGAGTTAAAATCCCATACACACATTTTGTATTTGCCGTCTATATCTTTATATATGTAGGTGGAAAGAGAACCTGCATCATAGTTACAGGTAAGCTCATTAATTAAAAAGTAATCTACAAATGAATCCACATCAATGTACTTTTTATATCCATATTTTTCGTTATTATAGTCGTAAGAATAAATCGATTTTTCAAATAAAGAGAATTCGTCTTTTATAGCTTCTTTAAGCTCCGGTGTCATATTTTTACTTCCCGGATATACAAGCTCGTGCTGAGTTTTTGCTCTTGTAGTGTAATTGGTAAAGGGATAGAGCTTGTTTTCTTCCTCCGTATCTCCCCAGTCAAGCCTTAGAGCATATCCCGAAAATGTATTATCTTTTTTATTAACCTCAAGGCTTAACCTTGCCCCTTCTTTTCCCGATGTAATTGTTTCAAGTGCAAGATATACCCCTCTGTATTCCCCGTTTATTATAAGCTCTAAAAACCTGACATTCGGGCTATATTCCATAATTTCGCCGGCTATGTTGTAGCACATATAATTTCTTATAAGGGTTTTATCAAGAAACGGTCCGTGAAGTGCCCATTCATGGTGAGAATCCATTCCAAGAAAGCTTTGGGGATTATTTGTTCCGTCATCATTTACGAACCTTATAAAATAGTTCGCTTTTTCAAATCTTCTTGAGGAATGTCCCCTCACTCTAATCATAACATTTCCCATATTTATGGATTTGTCCGCCAGGTGATTATATGTATCTTCATTATTTATCACATCTAAAGAAGCTTTGATGGTTGTTGTGCCGTCCTCAGCCAAAGTATAGTCTATTACATTATAATCGTTATCATATATAGGCTTTCCAGGAATTTCCGCACCGTTTGTATTTATGCTTACAACAGGAAGATGTGTGCAAAATGTATCTTCTGTATGAGATGTACAGGGTGTTTTTTCCTCATCATTAATATGTTGAATGTATCTCTTGCCGTTATCTTCTGGTATAGAAAAGCTTATTAAAATTACTGCAATCAGCGCCAGAGCAAATGCTGATATACCAATTATTTTATATTTCAACTCTGTCGCCTCCTTAGTAAAAAGTAAACCTTCTAACCCAAATATAACGATGTAATTTCAGCTAAAAATCAGTTTGAGATTTCATCGTTTTGCATTACGGTATTAACATATTCTATGTTGCCAATCTTATAAATCTCGTCACAAATTCCGATGTTGTTCTTTCTCTCTGCCTGCGAAAGCAGTTTCGCAGTAATTTCGTAAATAAATTCAATAGACGTATCTGTTGAATTTTTAACTCTAAGCACTGCTTTTGCGCCAAAAAATTTATACATAAGCGCCTGAATAGGTGCCTCTTTCGTCCTATTTCCACGGATAATAATAAGCATTCGGTTGTTGTTTTTGATTGCACCAAACAAAAGAAGCAATACAAAAACCAGCGTGCTTCCTATTCCTGCCACAACAAAGTCACCAACACCGCAGCAGATACCCACAATGATTGTCCAGAATATGTACACAGTATCTCTTGAATCCTTGATAGCCGTTCTGAAACGAACAATCGAAAGTGCACCGACCATACCAAGGGAAAGTGCAACGTTGTTTCCTATAACCGTCATAACCATTGATGTAAGAACGGTTAATACCACAAGGGACACGTTAAATTTTTTGCTGTAAATAGTTCCCCTGTGGGAAATCATATAGGATATAAATATTACAAATCCCAAAATTCCCGAAACTAAAATATTTGCCGCAATCTGCTCCCACGAAAGTGTTGTCTGATCCTTTATTAGATTAAAAATCTGACTCCTCATTTGAAAAATCTCCTTTTAAATTATATTTCTGCGTAGCTCTGTTGTCTGGCAAGTGCATATTTACTTACCGAGAGTTCGCTCTTATTTATACTGTTTATAAACTGTCTTATATAATCAAGTAAAAAACCATTGAATTTTACTTCCAAAACCACATTGAATTTATCCAGCACAGGATACATAACAAGATTTTCAGAAAATAAATCAAAGTTTGTTTCGGTGGCAATGATATTGTTGTCAAATGTTATCCTGATCTTATTTTCTTTTGCTATGTACGCTTTTCTGTTGTACTGCACAATAGTTTTTGGCCGATAGCATTTGTAATGCATAAGGCCGTAACATTCTCTTGCAAATTCTTCTTCATATTTTAATAGGACTTCATAATTTCCTTTTATTAAATCCTCAGCATCAGCCTTTGACATCCTAAGCGAGCGTTTCTTCTGCGATGCCCCCTGCTTTTGTTTCATTTCAAGCATTGCAAAATCGTGTTTGGGGTCATAAATCCTGAGCCTGATTTTCCGTCTTGTTTCCACTCCATCAAGCTTTTCAAAGAAATCATCGTCATACACTGTGTCAAAATACAACGACCTTATGATATATCCGTCTATTCCGTTATGGTCGTCCTGAATCATAAGTTTATCAAGGTAGTGTGATTTATTACGAAATTCTTCTATACTTATTAAAAACTTCTTTTCTTCTCTTGTTACAACATTCATAAAATTCCTCCGCGAAAAACAAAAAGCTGCAACAATAGAAAGTCTTAAAAAGACTCTTATCATTGCAGCTGGACTGGCATAGTATAAAACCTTAGCCTCTTTGCTTTGCGTCACCGGCTTTCGCCGATTTTGCTAAATATGCTCTTTCGTACTACTTTAGCACAATAAGCCGTCTTTGTCAATTAAATTTTACTTCTTGGCAAATACCCAAAGAGTATCTTTCACGTTTTGGCTATCTTCATCAAGTTTGTAAACGCTTAATATAACAGTTTCCCCGTTAACTTTTTTGTAGCTTATCTTAGGAATATTTCCCTCAGCTATTTGCCTTCTTATCGCATCATAATTCAAAAAGCTCATAACTGCTCTGTGGAAATCAGGATCTACAATATCGTCTACGTATTTTATTAACAGTTTTGAGAAATTCTCCTCATCTTCGTTATAACCCAGATAAGACGGCATCAGGATGCGATGGGCACTGTCGTTTTCAAGAGATACTCTGTAAATTCCATTGTAATGTTCCTTGAGAACAGATATCATCGTATCAATTTCTCTGATTCCGGTCTTTATTTGAGTATAGCTTTTTTCTCCATCACTTGATGTACTGCTCTGTTCCTTGTTCTGGTAGTATTGTGCTTTTGCCTCATACATTCTTATTTCGGCTTCTCTTACCATCTCTTCACAATTTGTGTTCTTATTTCTGTAAGACATACCGATGGCAACTTTATAATCCCTGGTCTTTAATTGTTCGATAAATGTTTCGATATTCTTTTTTATCTGATCCTGCTTGATATTTTTTGCAAAAACCAGGAATTCATCGCCGCCCATACGATAAACTCTGTGACCGAAGAATACTTCTTTTAGTGTGTTGGCAATATATATAAGCATTTCATCGCCTGCAGCATGACCGTATTTGTTGTTCCTGATATGCAGTTCGTTAACGTCTATATAGATACATGAAAACTCTTCCGGTTTTTCTTCATCGAGCACTAATATATCTTTTTTATAAGACACACGATTTAATGCACCGGTAAGAGAATCTGTTGTTGCAGCAAGTTCAGTTTTATTAAGATGCTTCTTGTTATATATTGCAATCGAAAAACAAATAGCAATCTCTTCCAAAATTACTCTTGCGGCATAGCTTTTCTTTGGATTTATAACGCCCAAAATGCTTACATGATTATTCTTGTCCGCAACAATTGCAAAAGAAACCTCTCCGATTTCATGTCTTTTAAAAAAGTTATATAACTTCAAATTAGTTTTCACAAGATGCTTGTTAGGTATAATGCGCATCATTCCAACCGTTGACTTGCTGATACCACGAAGATTCGCAGCATACCTTAAAATTTCACCTATGAAATATTTTCGTTCCTCGCCCAAAAGAAGAAGATCTTTAAATTCTGGCAAAATATAATTATAATCTTCTCCGTCTGTATCCACAAAAAAGGAAGACCTTGAAGCTGAAAAATCCTGAACGGTTTTCAGTGCCTCAAAAACATTTGCCTTCTGCTGATTGATTTCCAAAAGAAGCTTTCTGATATTAGACGCCTGAGCAGTTATTCTTGACCTGTTTCGCTCCCTCTTTAATACGAAGCACAAATAAACTATTATGATAGAAATTATCATGGAAAAAGATACTAGTAAGAGCCTGGATATTTCGTGGGTTTTTGCAAACACTTGTGATTCATAGCGTGCAAGCATAATACCCCAGTCGAAATCTTCCAATGTTGAGTAGTGGACATATAAGTTTTCACCTGTAAAGATTGATTTGAAGGATGTATAGCCTTTATCTGTTGTTACAAGTTTCTCATATGAATAGCCTTCATTGAAATGACGGTCTTTTAACTCCTCTATTTCACCGGGATTCTTACTTATAGTGTCTATAACAAATTTTCCGGTTTCCTTGTCATATACAAAAAGCTGAGCGTCAAGCTCCTTTGCCATATTATTATATTTCTCACCAATCGTTTCAAGGTGAATAACGCCATATAAAATACCAACAGTCTTGCCGTCTGATTTAATGGGAACGGCACTTCTTATAATGTCTTTTCCTTCCTTTGTGAGGTCTTTAACCCTGCCCGATATGTATTCCCCTTTTGAAGCTTCATCCTCAAAAGAAATTTTGCCGTCTAAATCAATTGAGCCTACCCTTGTAACAAATGTGTTATCGGGGTTTAGTATGCCGATATTAGAAAACAAACCGATAGGCTTAAAAGAATCGAACATAAGGTTATAGCTTTCCCCGTCAGCATACAGTTTTGCAGCAAAATTTGCCATAGTAACGAGGTTTTCACGGTCAGACTTTAATTGCAAAGTAAGGTCGTCTTTAATCTGCCTTGTTTGTATATGAAGCATCTCATATGCCTCATTTTCTGCTTCATGATAGAAAGATCCAACCAACGACAAAAAGACCACACATATTAAAATTGCAGTGATTATCGTATAAAAAATATTGCTTTTTCTGCGTTTTTTCTTTCCGTATTTTATTGCCATTTTACCTATATCTTCTTTCATGATTAATTTATATTTTCATTATATTACATTTTTCTAAAATTTTCAAGCAACTTTCACATTTTAGTTATAAACATTGCTTAGACAAAGAAGTAATTTTTGCTAAAATTTGCTCTTTGTAAGGTTTTGTTTAGGATTGTTGCCCTCTCAGGGTTCGAGTCCCGAAAACCTCTCCAATGCAAAAAAGACGCCTAATAGGCGTCTTTCACATTGGTGGGCCTTCAGGGACTCGAACCCCGGACCGACCGGTTATGAGCCGGTTGCTCTAACCAACTGAGCTAAAAGCCCTTATATGGTGACCCGTACGAGATTTGAACTCGTGTTACCGCCGTGAAAGGGCGGTGTCTTAACCGCTTGACCAACGGGCCACTTTTTAGTCCGTTGCATCACCAAGCGGACACTTGAATAGTATACAGTATAATACTACCTTTGTCAAGATTTTTTTCAAAAAAATTCGCCTGTTATTACAGGCGGATTTTAAATCTAACAACTTATGCAAGTTCAGCGAAGTACTTAATTGTACGAACCATCTGGCTTGTGTAAGAGTTTTCGTTATCATACCAGGAAACAACCTGTACCTGATAGAGGTCTTCGCCGATAGGAGCTACCATTGTCTGAGTAGCATCGAAGAGAGAACCATATGTGATACCGATGATATCAGAAGAAACGATCTGATCTTCGTTATAACCGAAGGAAGCACTTGCCTGAGCCTTCATAGCTGCGTTGATGCCTTCCTTAGTTACGTCCTTACCCTTAACAACAGCTGTAAGGATTGTTGTAGAACCTGTGGGAACAGGAACACGCTGAGCAGCACCGATAAGCTTGCCGTTAAGCTCAGGAATTACAAGACCGATAGCCTTTGCAGCACCTGTTGAGTTGGGAACGATATTAACAGCACCTGCACGAGCACGGCGGAAATCGCCCTTTCTGTGAGGACCGTCAAGAATCATCTGGTCACCTGTGTAAGCATGGATTGTAGCCATGATACCTGACTGGATGGGTGCATAATCGTTAAGAGCCTTTGCCATAGGAGCAAGGCAGTTTGTTGTACAGGAAGCTGCAGAAATGATTGTATCTTCCTTAGTAAGAGTATTTTCATTTACGCTGAATACGATAGTCTTAAGGTCATTACCAGCGGGAGCAGAAATAACAACTTTCTTAGCACCTGCATTGATATGAGCCTGGCTCTTTTCCTTTGAGCAATAGAAACCTGTGCACTCAAGAACAACGTCTACATCAAGAGCGCCCCAAGGACAATCGTTAGCATCTTTACAAGCGTAGATCATGATTTCCTTACCATCAACAGTGATGCTGTTTTCACCAGCTACTACTGTGTGGCCATCGTATCTACCCTGAGAAGAGTCATACTTAAGAAGGTGTGCGAGCATCTTAGCATCTGTAAGATCGTTGATAGCTACGATCTCGTAACCCTCTGCACCGAACATCTGACGGAATGCCAGACGACCGATACGTCCAAAACCGTTAATTGCAACTTTTACTGCCATTTTAAAACATCCTTTCGTGTTTAAAAAATATATAAATAATAAAAAT
>JAZLEL010000005.1:0-2872 GCA_045615265.1 Clostridia bacterium
ACTTGTTTTAGAGGGCGGTGCAAGCCGTGGTTACTTTACAGTAGGCGCTCTTGATGCCCTTATCGATATTGGATTTAAAACAGATTATCTTGTGGGAACTTCTGCCGGCATTGCAAACGGTATTTCCTATGTTTCAAATCAAAGAGGGCGTGGCCTTAAGATAGGACTTCAATACCTTTGTGACAAGCGTTATATGGGAATGAGGCATCTCTTAAGCCCTAAGAAACGCAGTTACTACAACGTGGATTTTGTATTCGATGAAATTCCAAATAAGCTCCTTCTTTTCGATAAGGAAGCTTATGATAATTCAGGTTGCCGTGTTGTTGCCGCCCTCACTAACCTTGAAACAGGAAAGTGTGAATATCACGATGTCACCTCAGACGATAAAAAATGGAAAACGGTTGTCGCAAGCTGTGCTCTTCCTATAATGTTTCAGCCTGTTGAAATTGACGGAAAGCTTTATATGGATGGCGGCATTACAGACTCTATCCCATTCCAGAAAGCCATTGATGAGGGATGCGAAAAGATAGTAGTTATTATAACTCGTGAGCGTAGTTACATAAAAGAGGTTGAGCCTGCAATAGGTATCAGCAGCTTCCTTTACAGAAAATACCCCAATTTCAAAAAGGCACTTGAAAACCGTACTGATATGTATAACGAAACACATCAAAAGCTTCTCGAACTTGAAAAGGAAGGCAGAATAATTCTTATAGCACCTGAGGAAGACACTTCAAGCTGGAAACGCACGGAAAAAAGGCCTGAGGAAATACAGAAAATGTATGATATCGGATATAAAACCATAATGAAGTACAAAGATAAAATAATGGGATAAAAAAATAAGAGTAGGTTATCCTACTCTTATTTTTTTATATTGTCCCAATAAGCCTTCGTTTGCTGTTCTAACTTATTTTCGCCATATTCATAATATTTTCTTCCCAGAAGCGTATCAGGTATATACTGTTGTTTTACATAGTGATTGGGGTAGCTATGGGGATATTTATAGTTCTGCCCGTGACCAAGTTTTTTTGCACCCTGATAATGTGAATCCTTAAGATGCGAAGGAATGTCCCCCATTTTTCCGTTTTGAATATCAGAAAGTGCCGAATCGATGGCACAAATTACACTGTTTGACTTAGGTGCAGTTGCAAGCATAACCACCGCCTCTGCAAGAGGTATCCTCGCTTCGGGAAAGCCCAGCTGCAACGCCGCATCAACGCAGGCTTTTGTTACTACGATTGCATTAGGGTACGCAAGACCAATATCCTCCGCCGCCATAACTAAAATTCTGCGGCATATGCTCTGAATATCACCCGCTTCCACCAGACGTGCCATATAGTGAAGTGCTGCGTCAGGGTCGCTTCCCCGCACCGATTTTTGAAACGCACTTAAAACATCGTAATGACTGTCCCCGTCACGATCGTGGCGAAAAGCCTTTTTCATAGTAACCTCCTCGGCAAGGTCAAGAGTTACCACTGTATTATGCTCTTCATCAGGTGTTGCCGCCATAACGGCTACCTCTAAAGAGTTAAGCGCTTTTCTTACATCTCCCGAGGCACACTCGCAAATATGCTCTGCGGCATTCTCCTCTAAAACAACGGGAAAATCAAAAGAATCCTTCGCTCTGTAAAGTGCACCCATAATATCCTCAGGTGCAACGGGGTAAAATTCAAACATTGTTGAACGGGAAAGAATCGCATTGTATATGTAAAAATATGGATTTTCAGTAGTTGAGGCAATGAGCGTCACCTTACCGTTTTCGATGCATTCCAAAAGGGATTGCTGCTGCTTTTTGTTAAAATTCTGAATCTCGTCAAGGTAGAGTATTACCCCATCCGCCCCGAGCATAGTTTCTGCCTCTTGCAGTATTGCCTTAATATCAGAAACCGATGCAGTTGTGGCATTAAGCTTATATAAAGGCTTATTTAAGTTTTTTGCAGCAATGTTTGCAACGGTAGTTTTCCCCGACCCAGAGGGGCCATAGAAAATCATATTGGGGATTTCTCCGCTTTTTATTATATTGTAAAGAACCTTTCCCTCTCCCAGTATATGCTTCTGGCCGACTACTTCAGAGAGAGTCTGGGGACGCATTCTGTCTGGCAATGGACTACGCATACAATTTCTACCTCTCATAAAAGGATTTCCCTGCTTCTTCTCATACCATTATACAAAGTTTTTCTTCCAAAAACAAGTATTTTATGATAGAATAATACTATGCGAGGTGAAATTATGAGAAGAAAAGAAAGAGCCGAGGCATTTTTTGAAATTTTAAAAAGACAGTATCCTGATGCGATTTGCTCCCTTGAATACGAAACCCCGCTCCAGCTTTTAATTGCAACGCAGCTTTCAGCACAATGCACCGATGCCAGGGTAAATATTGTGACAAAAGATTTATTCAAAAAATATCCCGATGCATCTTCATTTGCTGCTGCCCACCTCACAGAACTTGAAGAAGATATCAGGTCCACAGGCTTTTACCATAACAAGGCAAAAAACATAATCGCCTGCTGTAAAAAGATACTTTCCGATTTCAATGGGGAAATTCCTGACAATATGGAAAATATGCTCACCCTCGCCGGAGTTGGAAGAAAAACTGCAAATCTTGTTCTGGGAGATATCTATGGTAAGGGCGGTATGGTTATCGACACCCATGCAAAAAGGATTTTAAAGAGAGTAGGGCTTACTAAAGAGGAAGACCCCGTAAAGGTGGAAATGGATACGCAGAAGCTTCTTCCCATAGATAAGCAAAGTGAATTTTGTCACAGGCTTGTCCTGCACGGAAGAGCGTTTTGCACTGCACGAAACCCAAAATGCAAAGATTGTCCCGCTGCTTCTGTATGTAAAAAAGTTGGGGTTTAGTTAAAAACATATTGAA
>JAZLEL010000006.1:0-4498 GCA_045615265.1 Clostridia bacterium
CTGGCAGCATTCTGAAGAGCACTTCTTGTAACCTTAGCGGGGTCAACAATACCTGCCTTCATCATATCAACATATTCGTCAGTAAGTGCATTGTAGCCGATGCCTTCCTTAGATGTCTTAATCTTTTCAACTACAACTGCACCTTCAATACCTGCATTTGCACAAATCTGCTTAACAGGCTCTTCAATAGCACGAAGAACGATAGAAGCACCTGTCTTTTCGTCACCTGTAAGTGATTCTGTAAGCTCCTTAACGCACTCAGTTGCTACAATATAGCTTGTGCCGCCGCCTGCAACAATACCTTCTTCAACAGCTGCTCTTGTTGCTGCGAGAGCATCTTCTATACGAAGCTTCATTTCTTTCATTTCTGTTTCAGTTGCTGCACCAACCTTGATTACAGCAACACCGCCTGAAAGCTTTGCAAGTCTTTCCTGAAGCTTTTCACGGTCAAATTCACTTGTTGTAGCTTCGATTTCACTCTTAATCTGACTTACTCTGTCTTTAATCTGAGAAGAATCACCAAGACCATCAACAAGGATTGTAGCTTCCTTGAGTATCTTAGCCTGACGGCAACGACCCAACTGGCTGAAGTCTGTATCCTTAAGGTCAAGACCAAGCTCTTCGCTTATAACTGTACCGCCTGTAAGGATAGCGATATCCTGAAGCATTGCCTTTCTTCTGTCACCGAAACCGGGAGCCTTAACAGCTACACAGGTAAATGTACCACGGAGCTTGTTAACGATAAGAGTTGTAAGAGCTTCGCCTTCGATATCTTCTGCAATAATGAGGAGCTTCTTTCCCTGCTGAACAATCTGCTCAAGAAGGGGAAGAATATCCTGAATATTGGAAATCTTCTTGTCTGTGATGAGAATATAAGGATCATCCAGAACTGCTTCCATTTTTTCTGTATCTGTTACCATATAGGGAGAAAGGTAACCACGGTCAAACTGCATACCCTCAACAACTTCGCTGTAAGTTTCAGCAGTCTTTCCTTCTTCAATAGTAATAACACCATCGTTAGAAACCTTTTCCATAGCATCTGCAATAAGTGCACCTATCTTTTCGTCACCTGCAGAAATTGAAGCAACACGTGCAATATCTTCCTTGCCGTTAACCTTCTTAGCACTCTTAACGATGCACTGAACTGCAGTATCAACAGCCTTGGAAATACCGCGTCTGAGAACCATGGGATTTGCACCTGCAGCCACATTCTTAAGACCTTCACGAACGAGAGCCTGAGCAAGAAGTGTAGCGGTTGTGGTACCGTCACCTGCTACATCGTTTGTCTTTGTAGCAACTTCACGTACGAGCTGAGCACCCATGTTCTCAAAGGGGTTCTCAAGTTCAATTTCCTTTGCGATTGTAACACCATCATTTGTGATGAGGGGACCGCCGAACTTCTTTTCAAGAACAACGTTTCTTCCCTTAGGTCCGAGTGTTACCTTTACAGTATTAGCAAGCTGATTTACACCGCTTTCAAGTGCCTTGCGTGCTTCTTCACCAAATAAAATATCCTTAGCCATAATAAATTCACTCCTTTAATTAGTCTAATTTAGCCAAGATTTCATTCTGACGCAGGATTGTGTATTCAGCTCCGTCAAGCTTAACTTCTGTACCTGCATACTTGGAAAGGAGAACCTTGTCGCCAACCTTAACTTCCATTACGATTTCCTTACCGTCAATTACTCCGCCGGGACCTACTGCAACAACCTCAGCATACTGGGGCTTTTCCTTTGCAGTGCCGGGAAGAACGATACCGCTTTTGGTAGTTTCTTCGGTTTCAACCATTTTGATAACGACTCTGTCGCCAAGTGGTTTAATAGTCATATATATTACCTCCTAAAAATATTAATCAATATTTAAAAAATATGCCCTCGAATATATATAATAACACATTTGGGAAATTTTTCAACCTTTATTGGAAAAAAATTTGTTTTAATTCATATAATTTACAAAAAAATAATAATTACCTTAATATAGTCATAACATTTGGTAGAAAGGTTGTGGAAAAATGGAAAAACAAATCGAACTTATCTCTTTGGCGGAAATAGGGCACGGACGTGCCAAAGTCACAGATAATATCGTAGAAATCGAGGTCAGCGGTATAAGCGGAGGAATGAAAGCGTGGCTTATTGGCGGGGAGGCAGTGCCGATAGGGAACATCGTTGACGGCAAGCTGAGAAAAAGTGTTGATACGACAGGTCATACAGGCATACTTATTACCCAGACAGGACGACAGATGCTTATAGGAACATACAAAGAGGAGAATGAAGAGATAAAAGAAGAAATAAAAGAAACTGATATTCTAAAAGAAAATGAAGTGGTACCTTTTGAAATAGGGAACTTCAACTGGCGGAAATTCACGGAAAAATCATTTGAGGGAATAAGCCGTGAATTAAGGTATATTTTAAGTAACAGGAGCGTCTACGATAACTACAAAAAGCACAGACATTACTGGGTTGGAGAAAGTGACAAAAGCGGGGCACTGGCTCTTAAATGTGAAGATGCAGAAGTTGACCCGCTGTATTTCCTGGGAGAAACCAGACTTAAAAGAAACGGCTACGTAATAGTGTGTGTTGACAAGGAAACGAACAGACTCTATATACCGGACTAAAAAGAGATGAGCTGCCTCATCTCTTTTTTAAATATAAGGACGGATCAAGAGGAGTACCATTTTTCACTACTTCAAAATGAAGATGAGGCCCTGTTGACCTGCCTGTATTTCCGCTCAGGGCAATCTGTGTGTTGGAATTAACACTTTGCCCTACGCTGACATTGATTTGACTTAAATGTGCATATGCAGTAACAACTCCGTTGCCGTGATCAATTTTAACCAGTTTCCCATAGGTGCCGCCATCTCCCGCAAAGGAAACAGTTCCGCACTCGGCTGCTTTTACAACAGTACCCTCGGAAACGGCTATATCAATCCCCTCGTGGTTTCGCCCCCAACGCTCGCCGAAAGGTGAGGAGAGTATTCCTGTTAAGGGATATAGAAGACCGCTTTTAAGTACGTCTTTCGTCTTTGTACCTACACGGATAACACGTGAAACAGGCTCGGCAACAATGCTTTCTGATAATATACGGCTGGATTCAGGAGAACCGTTTTTATAAACTGTTTCCGATTTAACTTCGGCAGAGCCGACCCTTCCTTCATTCACTGTTATTGTTTCTCCTATGTAAAGAGTTGAATCCTGCTGGGTTTCTACATTAAAGGGTATCTCTTTCTTTACAGAAGTATTTACTACGCTGATAACAGGGACTTTTCCGCTTTGGTTAAGAATAGCACTGCACTCTTCCATATCTGAAATCTGCTCTTTAGGAAGCACTGTTTTTTTGTATGTAAGAGTTTCTCCTGTGTCTGCCTCTCCGTTCATAGAAAAAGCAGATATGTAGTCAGAAACGACCTTTTTTGCAATTTCCTCATTTTCAGCACTAAAAACAGCGGCGTTTCCCGAATACAGAGTGCACGCATCTGAGAATACGGGCGAGCTTACAAGAAGCTTATCCCTAAGGGCGGTGCTTGTGCTGATATTACTGCGGAGAGTGATTGATGGGGCGATGTCAAAATCAGTTTTAAGGTTTCCCTTCCCCATTTCTTCAGCGTAGCTTTTGGCAGCGGAAAGTGCATTATAAAAATCACTCTCGCTTGAAGAAAAGGCAACCAGTTCGTTCTTATTGTATACTGCAGTCCCAATTGTGAAAAAATTGCAAAAGCTTACAACACAACATACAGCCACAGAAATTGATAGCACTGTGGAAAGAATGTGCTTTCGTATGATGGGTGATATAGAGGCGATTTCGTCCGCAATATATATATATAGCTTTTTTAGAATCGATTTTTGGCGTGTTCTTAATGGCTTTACACTAAGCTTTTTAGGTTTGCCCGCAGCAAGCGGTGCCGAAAGGGGAGATATAATAAAACCATTTCCCCGAGAATGTTCTGCCTGCATATAAATTCCTCCTTTGTCAGGATAAATATATGCATAAGAAAAAAGGAATAGAACTGCAAGGTGCAGCCTATTCCGCAGGAAAACATATTAGGCAGGGGGTATATCCTGCACTTATAGCCTCGTGTAATGTATGTTCGGTAAGATTTTTTCTCGTCTTGACAATAATGCAGGACTTTCGGTGATACCTTTGCCCGCTCTTCGTTACATAATACATATTATCAGAATTCGTGGTAGTTGATATTACTCTCGTCACAGAGTTTACACTCTCATAAGGCGAAGAACTTTTCAGTATTAAAAATCCTGAAAAAAAGACAATCAATAATATTATACTCAGTAATAGTTTGAGGTTTTTTACAATGAAGACGCAGAGCTTGCATAGAATTGAAGGTCTTTTAATATAAGAGGAGAATTCATTTGCGAATTCTTCTTTTTTTATTTTGGAGTAATTTGCACTAAAATTTCTGATGTCAGGATCCATAATATGCCCCAGTTCATGGCATAAAAGTGCCCGCTTGTCATCGGCAGAGATATCTTCATTTAAAAATACA
>JAZLEL010000007.1:0-5077 GCA_045615265.1 Clostridia bacterium
CCCTGCAACCTCTATGTGGATTTGGGGGGAAGGAACGCGCCCCTCTCTTGGAAATTTCCGTGAAACCTACGGAAAAACAGGCTCGGTTGTAAGTGCCGTTGACCTTATAAAGGGTATTGCAATTCTTGCGGGAATGAACAGTATTGATGTTGACGGAGCAACAGGCAATATACATACAAACTTTGACGGAAAGGCAAAGGCCGCCGCAGATTCACTTCTCGTTGACGGTGCAGACCTTGTTTACGTACATCTTGAAGCTCCCGACGAATGCGGTCATCAGGGCGATGCAGCAGGAAAGACACGCTCTCTGGAGCTTATTGATGAAAAAGTTGTAGGCTATATAAAAGAAAGACTTGATGAGTCGGGCGAGGATTACGCATTTTTGATAATGCCCGACCACCCAACACCCATTTCCACAAAAACACATAGCCGCGAGGCAGTTCCCTGCGTGATGTATAAGAAGGGGGACTGTGCCAATACAGGTCACCGTTTCACCGAGGAAGATGCCAGAAAGTTCGGTACATTTATTCCCGAAGGCTATAAAATAATGAAGCTTTTCCTTGAAAGATGATTAAAAGCTAAGATTAAAGAGTAAAATAGAAAGAGTAGATCTCTTTCTATTTTTTCTTTTTTTCGGGGTGGTTTTTTTGAACTTTATATCCTTTAAGACGCTTCGTTCGCTTTGTATAGACCTTATTATATTTTTTATACCCATTGCTCTTTTATGGACGGCATTTCCGTATGTTTTAGGCATTTTTCTTCCTTTTATTGCAGGTTATATCCTCTATCTTGCCGCAAATCCGCTTAATAAAAGGCTTAAAAGGAGTCTTCCCCCCGCTATTTGTGCGTTTATTTCACTGTCACTGATATCCGCCGCCGTATTTTTTATTCTCAGGTCGCTGTGCATTCACCTGTTTTCAGAGCTGACCACGCTTTCAACCTCGTCTTCCCTTTATTCTGAAACAATTCCTTTTATATCCCAAAAGCTTAGCTCAATGACCAGAAATATTGAAACAGGGCAGGTCTTCTCATCATTTTTTGATGCCTTTCGCACTCAGCTTTTAGAAATTCTTACAAAGCTTAGTGTTTCACTGCTTAATTTTGCAAAAAATATTCCGTCAATGCTTATAGCAACCTTTACCTCTGTCCTTACGGCATTCTTTCTTTTAAAGGACGATTCTTTTTTACGTGTTTCCTTTACTAAATTTTTCGGGGAAAAGGCTTGCTTACGTTTTGGGGAAATAAAAAACTCCTTTTTAGATGCTACCCTTTCTTACTTAAAAGCGCAGCTTATCATCGGAAGCATCATTTTCACTGTGCTTTTTATCGGCTTTTTCTATCTTAGGGTAAGCTATGCACTTATTCTTGCATTTTTCACGGCAATCATAGATGCAATCCCTATTTTAGGGACAGGTACAGTCCTTGTTCCTATGGCTGTTTTCCATTTTTTGACAGATAACAATGCCACAGGCTGGGGTCTTTTGGTGTTGTACGGAATTGCAATCCTTGTCCGTCAACTGTGTGAGCCTAAAATCGTGGGTAACAAGCTTGGCATTCATCCGCTCCTTACAGTTTTTGCCCTTTATGCGGGAATGAAGCTTTTTGGTGTGGTCGGGCTTATCTTAGGTCCTATCACTGCAATTCTTATAAAAAACCTGCTTTTTGCACGTACCAACACCCCATCTGATGAGAATAGCATATAAAAAGGCCCCTGTTTCACGTGAAACAGGGGCTTTTATCAGCCTTAAAGCTCTATTTTTGTCTGTCCGTTCATATATGGAACGAGCACATCGGGAATTGTTATGCTACCATCTTCGTTCTGGTAGTTTTCAAGAATTGCTGCAACGGTTCTTCCTACTGCAACGCCACTTCCGTTAAGAGTATGAACAAACTGTGCCTTGTTACCCTGAGCATCTTTATACTTAATGTTGGCTCTTCTTGCCTGGAAGTCCTCAAAGTTACTGCAGGAGGAGATTTCTACATATCTGCCGTATGAGGGCATCCATACCTCTATATCGTATTTCTTCGCTGCTGTGAAGCCGAGGTCGCCGATACAAATCTGAACAACTCTGTAAGGAAGTCCCAATCCCTGAAGAACGCTTTCTGCATCTCTTGTAAGCTTTTCCAGCTCTTCGTAGGATTCCTCGGGTTTAGCAAACTTAACAAGCTCAACCTTGTTAAACTGATGCTGGCGGATAAGACCTCTTGTATCTCTGCCTGCACTTCCTGCCTCCGCACGGAAGCAAGCAGTATATGCAACGTGCTTAATGGGAAGCTCGTTTCCGTCAAGAATCTGTTCACGGTACATATTTGTTACAGGCACTTCTGCGGTGGGAACGAGGAAATACTCGGTTCCTGCCACCTTGAAAGCATCCTCCTCAAACTTGGGAAGCTGTCCTGTACCTACCATGGAGTTTCTGTGTACCATAAAGGGAGGGAACACCTCTGTATAGCCGTTCTTTTCTGTGTGAGTGTCGAG
Organism: Clostridia bacterium; assembly: GCA_045615265.1. Taxonomy (GTDB): domain Bacteria; phylum Bacillota; class Clostridia; order UMGS1883; family UMGS1883; genus UMGS1883. The sequence goes on from JAZLEL010000007.1 coordinate 2,480, forward strand.
ATAGTAGTTAATTACCGCTCTCTCGAGTCTTGCACCCAGACCTTTATAAACCGTGAAACGTGTGCCTGTGATTTTTGCGGCAGTATCGGGGTCAAGCACTCCCAAATCCTTTCCGAGGTCCCAGTGTGCCTTCGGCTCAAACCCGAAATTCTTAGGCTCTCCAAAACGTCTTATTTCTACGTTGTCCTCGTCTGTATCGCCGTCAGGAACGGATTCATCGGGAATATTGGGGATTGTGAGCATCATACGGTTAAGCTCGTCCTCAACCTCTCTTACTTCTGCATCAAAGGCTTTTATCTTTTCGGAAATCTCCTTCATTTCAGCAAAAACAGCCGTTGTATCCAGTCCTTCCTTCTTCATGGCAGGAATTTTCTTTGTAACCTCGTTCTGCTTTGCCTTAAGTCCCTCTGCCTCGTAAAGAATAGCCCTTCTCTTGTCATCGAGAGCGATGATGGCATCAATATCAACCTCTTCTTTTCTTCTGGCGAGAGCCTTTTTAACCTTTTCTGTTTCTCCTCTTATAAGCTTAAGATCCAACATTTCTAAAACTTCCTTTCGTATCTGCTATGCCAAATTCAATTCAATATATCAACAATTCTTGTAAGGTCCTTAACGGAATAGAACTCTATTTCGATTTTACCCTTACGGCTTCCCTTTATACGTACCTTTGTGCCGTATTTCTGCGACAGCATACGCTCTACATCGGGATATGCACTTTCCTTTGTTCCACGTGCCTTTTTAGGCGATGCGGGCATTTCTTTTCCTAATTCCTCCGCCTGTCTTACATTAAGACCCTCGGATATAATTCTTTTTGCCGCATCTACCCTGCTTTTCCCTTCAGGAAGGGAAAGGAGCGCTCTTGCGTGCCCCATCGAAAGCTTGTTTTCTGCAAGCATTTCTTTTATTTCGTCCTCAAGAGATAAGAGCCTTAACATATTTGCAATGTTGCTTCGGCTTTTTCCTACTCTTTCACTAACCTTGTCCTGGGTCATGGAGAACCTTTCCATAAGCGTTTTGTAACCAAGCGCTTCTTCTATCGGATTAAGGTCTTCTCTCTGGAGATTTTCTATAAGAGCAACCTCTGCAATCTGGAGTTCGTCATAAGTTCTTACAATAGCAGGCATCTGTGAAAGCCCTGCAAGCTTGCTCGCTCTCCATCTACGCTCTCCCGCTATTATACTGTAATAGCCGTTTTGACCCTCAACCACTATAATTGGCTGTATTACGCCATGTTCTGTTATGGAGTTTGCCAACGCCTGTAATTGTTCACGGTCGAAATTTTTTCTCGGCTGGTCACGGCGAGGCTCAATAAGGCTGGTTTTTATCATTCTGACCTCATCTTGCCTTATTTCTGCCGAGTCCTCGCTGCCGATATCAGTTTTTGAAAAAAGCGCGTCAAGCCCCTGTCCTAAAACCCTTTTCATTTTAACCCTCCTGTCTAGACTCTGCATCAACGCTTTCTATAAGCTCCAGGGCAAGCTCATTATACGCTTCCGCCCCTTTTGATGCTTCATCGTAATATATAACAGGTTTTCCAAAGCCGGGAGCCTCGGAAACTCTTACATTTCTGGGGATAATGGTCTTGTAAACCTTTCCGGGGAAAAATCTTTTAACCTCGTCCACAACCTGCGTAGCAAGGTTTGTGCGAGCGTCATACATAGTCATAACGATGCCTTGTATAAACAGGGAAGGGTTAAGTGATTTTTTTACCCTTTTCACCGTTTCGACCAGCTGACTTACACCCTCAAGTGCGTAAAATTCGCATTGTATAGGGATTATGATGCTATCCGCCGCCGTCAGCGTGTTTATCGTTATAAGTCCTAAAGAGGGGGGAGTGTCAATCAATATGTAGTCATACTCGTCTTTTACCGATGACAAACTCTCTTTCAGGCGGTTTTCCCTGCCCATAACGCTTATAAGCTCTATTTCAGCACCCGACAAATCAAGGTTTGAGGGGCAAACACTCAAATTCTCATATTCAGTCATTATTGCAACATTTTCCATCTTTTCTTCGTTAATGAGGCAATCATAAACTGTTTTTTTACATCTTCTCTTGTCTATTCCAAGCCCGCTGGAGGAATTTCCCTGAGGGTCTATGTCGATAAGTAAAACCTTTTTACCATTTTTTGCCAAACAAGCCGCAAGATTAACGGTTGTTGTCGTTTTTCCCACGCCGCCTTTTTGGTTTGCGATTGCAATTATTCTGCCCATCGAAATTTCCTCCTTCTTAACATTTTTATGTTTATATGTATTATAACACAAAAATGTTTCACGTGAAACATTTTTTTACAAAAAAACAGGGTATTTTTTATAAAACACCCTGTTTATGCATCATTTACTGATTTTTAAGGTAAATTCTATGTATTTTTCGTCTTCTTTTTGCTCCATTTCTACCTTTGCACCGCTTTTCTTGAGCATATCTGCCGTTTTTTTCACCGTGTTAACGCATAATGGCAGATTGAAAGCTTTCTTTCTTGCTCTTTTTCCGTCTTTTGAGCTTTGTGCCGTTTCCCTTATGGATTCTTTTATGATAGCTGACATTTCTTTAAGGTTTATTTCATCTTTTGCAACCTTTTCTATTATTTCCTTTTGTTTTTC
>JAZLEL010000008.1:0-15112 GCA_045615265.1 Clostridia bacterium
ATACAAAAACACAGATAAAAAGAGATGCGATATGTCTGCCGTCCACATCTCCTGCAAATGCGGCATGGTCTGTAAACCGGCTTGTTGAAAAATGGGAAGTAATTAAAAGCTTTTGATCCTGACATGGAATGAACATAAAAAGAATGTCGAATGTTGACGAAAAAGAGGAATGACAATGAAAAAAAGAAGTATTGTTTTATGGAGTATTATTACATATGTTGTTGTATGTTTACTTGAATTACTCATATGTAAATCATCCATTATTCCTCATTTGGGTTTGGAAAATTATACACTTGTTGAAGACACTTTATTTTATGCAATAGCCATATTATCGGGAGTGTTAGTCATTTTTTTATTAAAAACTGAAAATGCAAAACATTTATTGATAAACAGTATGATTATGTGGTGTATATTTGTATTTTTAGGACAAGTTATAGGTTTGAGTCATTGGATAGGTATATTTACTAATAACGAAACCATGGTGTTAGGGGTTAACTTTCTTGGCGATGACATATGGATTTCACACTATATAGGATGCTTTATAGGTATGGTTGCTGATACAATAATCTTAACGTTTAGAAAAATTAAAAATAAAAAAATATGAAAATATTTTTTAGCTCTAATTTGATATGAACCTGTTACTAAAATAAGTGGCATCCAGATTATACAATCTTTATAATAAAAATTGAACTTTTTGTTCTATATGAGGTGTTAATATGTACAAAGAAATAAAACAATTAAAAACAGAAACAAAATTAAATAATAAAGGGCAGGAGAAAATGTTTATGACCAACCTTGCCGATTTTGATGCATCAGACCCGAGAATCAGGCTTTTCTCTTTGGTGCAGGTAAAACCGGGCGAAGAAGTGGAATATCATATGCACGTTGGGGAGAGTGAAACATACTTTATTCTTTCAGGAAATGGCATCTATAATGATAACGGGGAACAGGTTGAAGTGCATCCTGGAATGGTAACATTAACCCCGTCAGGCCAAGGCCACTCCATTAAAAATACCGGTGATGAAATGCTTACTTTTATTGCCCTTATTCTTGCTGATTAAATGAAGGTAAAATAATATTCTAAATTTTTCGGCTTAAATTCACACGAAACTATAAAAGGACCACAAAATCAAAAGGAAGAAAACCTATGCAAAAATTATTAAGCTACATCCGCCGCGGGGTGGACGACTACAAAATGATAAATGAAAATGACCACATAACAGTGGGTGTATCGGGCGGAAAGGACAGCCTTGCCTTACTTTACGGACTTGCAAAGCTGAGGCTTTTTTATCCAAAGCCCTTTAAGCTTTCTGCCGTAACGCTTGATATGGGTTTCGGCATGGATTTTAGCCGTGTGGCTGACCTTTGCAACGAGCTTGAGGTGGAATATGTGGTTAAAAAAACCGATATTGCCGAGATTCTGTTTGATATAAGAAAGGAAACAAACCCCTGCTCGCTCTGTGCAAAGATGCGTAGGGGTGCACTCCACGATGCGGCACTGGAGCTGGGAAGTCATAAGGTGGCACTCGGTCATCATAACGATGATGCTCTCGATACATTTATGCTTTCGCTTGTGTACGAGGGCAGGGTAAACTGCTTTTCCCCCGTGACCTATCTTGACAGAAAGGATATTACCCTTATTCGCCCGATGATTTATGCTCCCGAAAATTATGTCATCGGCTTTGCAAAAAGGTATGAATTACCCATTGTGAAAAACCGCTGCCCCGAGGATAAGCGGACAAAAAGGGAATATGCGAAAAACCTTATAAAACAGCTCGAAAAAGAAAACCCCGGATTTAAAACACGTCTTTTTACCGCAATTGAAGGCTCGCACGCAGGAAATTTCGGCATTTTCCCAGAATAAATATGAACCTTTTGTGTAGAGGTATTGACAAAACGAACCAATAATGGTAAGCTATATTAGCACTCTAAGTTATAGAGTGCTAATATTTGTTTGAAAGGAAGTTTTTATCATGGCAAAAAAGCAGTTCAAAGCAGAATCCAAAAGACTGCTGGATATGATGATTAACTCAATCTATACTCATAAGGAAATTTTTCTTCGTGAAATTATTTCAAATTCCTCTGATGCACTCGACAAGCTGTGCTACAAGTCTATCACTGACGGAAGTACAGGCATCAGCCGTGAGGACCTTTATATAAAGGTAACAATTGACAAGGATAACAGAATTATAAAGGTAAGCGACAACGGTATCGGAATGACTGCCGAGGAGCTTGAAAAAAACCTTGGTACAATTGCAAAGAGCGGCTCTCTCCAGTTCAAGAGCGATATGGAAAAGCAAGAGGATATTGATATTATCGGTCAGTTCGGTGTAGGCTTTTACAGTGCGTTTATGGTAGCAGAAAAGGTAACTGTTATTACAAAGGCATTCGGCGAGGAGCAGGCATATTGCTGGGAATCAAACGGTGCTGACGGTTACACAATCACAGAAACGGGCAAGGACGGACACGGTACAGATATATATATGAAGATAAAGGGAGATACCGAGGACGAAAAATACAGCGAATATCTTGAAACATATATGCTTCGCTCTCTTGTGAAGAAGTATTCTGACTATATCCGTTACCCCATCAAAATGGATATTGAAAAATCCAGACAGATTGAAAAACCCGATTCTGACAATCCCGAATACGAAAAGTATATAGAGGAAGAAACTATAAACAGTATGGTACCCCTGTGGCAGAGGAGCAAGGACGAGGTTACAGAGGAGGACCTTAACCGCTTTTACAAGGACAAGTATTTCGACCAGAAGGACCCCGCTCTTACAATCCGTGCAGATGTAGAGGGTGCATTCTCCTACAAGGCACTTCTTTTCGTGCCAGAAAACACCCCTATGGGCTACTACACAAAGGAGTACAGAAAGGGGCTTGAGCTTTATTCCTCAGGTGTAATGATTATGGATAGCTGCGAGGATTTAATTCCCGAGCATTTCCGTTTTGTAAAGGGTGTTGTGGATTCGCAGGATTTGTCGCTTAATATCTCGCGTGAAATTCTTCAGCACGACAGACAGCTTACTGCAATCCGCAATAATATTGAGAAGAAAATCAAGCAGGAGCTTAAAAAGCTTCTTACAAACGACCCCGAAAAGTACGAAAAATTCTGGCAGAGCTTTGGTTTGCAGTTAAAGTATGGCATTGTTGCCGATTACGGTGCACACCGTGAGCTTTTGAAGGATTTGATTTTGTATTATACATCAAATGAGAAAAAGCTTGTAACACTTCAGCGTTATGTGGAGCTTATGCCCGAGGAGCAGAAGTACATCTACTATGCCTGCGGTGAATCTGTGGCAAAGATTGATAACCTTCCGCAGACAGAGCCGCTTAAGGACAAGGGCTTCTCAATCCTTTATATGACAGACGAGGTTGACGAGTTTGTTGTGAATATGCTCGGCGAATTTGACGGAAAGCAGTTTAAAAACATCAACGACAAGGACCTCGGCATTGAAACGGAGGAGGAAAAGAGCGATATTGAGGCAAAGCAGGAGGAAAATCAGGTAATGCTTGATTATCTTCGTGACTCGCTTGACGGAAAGGTTACTGCAGTAAGAATTTCAAACAAGCTTAAATCCCATCCCGTATGCCTTACAACAGATGGCGAGGTATCTCTCGAAATGGAGAAATACTTTGCAACAATCCCGGGCGACCACCCCGACATTAAGGCACAGAGAGTGCTGGAAATTAACCCTACACATAAGGCGTTTTATATGCTTTGCGATACATGGCAGCTTGATAAGGACCGTTGTGCAAAGCTTGGTAAGCTGCTTTATAATCAGGCACTTTTGATTGCGGATATTTCGATAGAGAACCCTGCGGAGTACACTGATTTATTCTGGGAACTTATCTAAACGGGCGTGCTAAATTTCACAGAACGTAAAAACGAAAGAAAAATAGAAGTGTAAACACTTTTATATAGCGTTATTTACAACGTGAGTTTTATTATTTGAGGAGGGAATCCGCTTTTGCGGATTCCTTTTCTCTTTGAATCGTTTTTACTATCATCAAACGTCACCCTCGCAGTACCTATATACAGCTTCGGGCAAGCCCTGCGGGTTCCGTTTAATAATTCTGCACTAATTTATCCCACCCTCCTGTTTGAATGTGATAAAGCAGCACCAAAAAAAGGAAGTCTTAATAGACTTCCTTTTTGTTATCTTATTTTCTTTCAAGAAGGGGCATACCCAGCTTTTCACGAATCTGGTTTTCAATCATATCGGTGAATTCGGGGTTTTCAATCATATACTGCTTAACATTTTCTCTGCCCTGTCCGAGTCTTTCCTCGTTGTAGCTGAACCACGAGCCGCCTCTTTTTATAATATCAAGGTTTACTGCAACGTCAAGGACATTACCCTCTCTCGAAATTCCCTTGCCGTACATCATATCAAACTCTGCCTCACGGAAGGGGGGAGCAACCTTGTTCTTAACAATCTTTACACGGGTGCGGTTTCCGATAAACTCGCTTCCGTTTTTAAGCACCTCAATCTTACGGACGTCCATACGAACAGATGCGTAGAATTTCAGTGCGCGACCGCCTGCAGTGGTTTCGGGGTTTCCGTACATAACGCCTATCTTTTCACGGAGCTGGTTGATGAAGATACAGATAGTGTTGCTCTTATTAACGACACCCGCCAGCTTACGCAGTGCCTGACTCATAAGACGGGCCTGTACTCCTACGTGGGAATCGCCCATTTCGCCATCTATTTCCGCCTTGGGAACAAGAGCGGCAACAGAGTCAACAACAATTACGTCAATAGCGCCGCTGCGAACAAGGGCTTCTGTGATTTCAAGAGCCTGTTCTCCTGTATCGGGCTGTGAAACAACGAGTGAATCTACGTCAACGCCCAAATTCTCAGCATATGTAGGGTCAAGAGCGTGTTCCGCATCGATAAACGCAGCCTCGCCGCCCAATTTCTGTGCCTGAGCGATTATATGTAGGGCAATTGTTGTCTTACCGCTGGATTCAGGACCGTATATTTCGATAATTCTGCCCTTTGGAACGCCGCCTATACCAAGTGCTATATCAAGGGAGAGCGCTCCTGTGGGAATAGAGTCCACGTTGTAATGTGCGCTTTCGCCAAGTCGCATTACCGAGCCTTTGCCAAACTGTTTTTCAATCTGTGCCATCGCAAGGGCGAGAGCTTCCTTTTTTTCATCTGTCATCTATTATCAATCCTTTCCAATAGAGGTAAACAATGCGAACATCTGTTCTTATTATAAACTGAAAATAGTGTTTTGTCAATAGATATTTTAAAAATTCAATCTTTCTTTTATAAGCTCAAAAACACAGTCGCAGGTTTTTGCCCTTATCTCGTCACGATTGCCGTCTAAAAGGAGCTTTCTGTACTCTGCACCATTTTTATCGGCGATGGCAATATATACAAGACCGACAGGCTTTTCCGCAGTCCCGCCGCCCGGTCCTGCAATACCTGTCACGCTCACGGCAATGTCGCTTTTAGCCGCATTTCTTGCACCGATTGCCATTTCGAGAGCTGTCTGGTAACTTACTGCACCATACTTTTCAAGCGTTTCGTGCGAAACACCAAGGACGTTTTCCTTTGCCTCGTTAGCATACGTAATGAAGCCGTACCCGTAAACAGAGCTTACACCCGGCACAGATGTAATAATCTTTCCCAGAGAGCCGCCTGTGCAGCTTTCCGCCGTGGAGATGGTGATGTTATTTTCAACTAATTTAAGAATAATTTCTTCATTCCGCATTTACATTCACCTTTCAGGTTCGATTAAAATCCAGTCTGTCTCGGAAACGGCTTTTTCTACCCAGAACTCCATATCGATTTTACTCTGGCTTTCCATAATCTTTTCCAGAGTAGGCTTAGTTGTGGGGTGTTTAGGTGTAAACACTGTGCAGCAATCCTCATACGGAAGAATTGATGTTTCAAATGTACCGATTTTTCTTGCGATATCAACAATTTCGTTCTTGTCCATACCAATAAGGGGACGGAAAACGGGGATTGTGGTCATAACTTCGTTTGTAACGCCCAATGCGTGAATTGTCTGGCTTGCCACCTGACCAAGGCTTTCGCCTGTGATAAGTGCAAGTGAATTGTTCTTAAGGGCAATTCTTTCTGCCGTCATCATCATCATTCTTCTCATAATAAGAGTAAGATGGTCCTCGGGACAGTTGTCACGGATAGCAAGCTGCTGCTCTGTAAAAGGAACAATATAAAGGTTGAATCTTCCTGTATAGCCTGCCACAATTCTTGCAAGCTCGATAACCTTTTCCTTTGCTCTCTCGCTTGTGTAGGGGGGAGAGAAGAAATGCACCGCATCAAGCTCCACTCCTCTTTTTGCAATCATCCACGCTGCAACAGGGCTGTCGATACCGCCTGAAAGAAGAATTGTTGCCTTTCCGCCGGAACCTGTGGGCATACCGCCGGGACCCTCGCACTGTACACTGTTTGTATATACATATGCTTCGTTGTCGCGGATTTCAACCCTTACAACAACCTCGGGATTTTTCACCTGTACCTTGATTTTGTGAAGCCTTGAAAGGATTGCACCGCCCATTTCACGGCTGATGGCAGGGGAGTCAAAGGGGAATTTCTTATCACTTCTCTTCGCCTCAACCTTAAAGGTATTTACGCCGTACATACTTTCGCAAACGTAGTCGGCACCCTCGTTAAGGATAACATTCATATCCTTAGGGAAAACACCAGCCTTGGCAATGAAAAGAATGCCGAAAACTCTCTTGAGCTTTTCCATAAGCGTATCTGCATCTGTATGGTCAGCAGGGTCAATGTAAATAACAGCCTGCTGTTTCTTAATTGACTTTATATTATCTCTGCCTACAACTTTTCTTATATTTTTAATCAGCAAATCCTCAAACTTACTTCTGTTAAGACCTTTGAGGATAATTTCGCCGTATTTTACGAGAATAATTTCTTTCATAAATCTATTGTCCTTTCTACACACGCAGGGTTTTTGAGATTTCCGTTATTTTTTCTATAACTGTCTGTGCTTCGTCAATTGTGTTATATCTTGACAGGCTGAAACGTATTGCACTGTCGGGAAGTTCTGCACCCATTTCGGTAAGTACGTGGCTTTTATGGCTGCCCGAAGCACAGGCAGAGCCGCTTGAAACGTAAATCCCCTCGTTTGAGAGTGCGTTAAGCATTATTTCAGAGCGTATCTTCCCAAAAGAAATGTTGAGAACGTAGGGGCTTTCCCCCTCGCCGCCGCCGTTATATATACTGCCTTCAATCTTAAGGAGATTTTCTTTAAGATATTCCTTGATTTTTGCGACCTTTTCCCCGTCAGAAAGATTTATAAGCTCGCAAGCCTTGCCAAATCCTGCAATTGCACCAACATTTTCTGTTCCGCTGCGGATATTTTTCTCCTGACCCCCACCAAAAACGGAGGGTTTAAGAGTAACCCCTTTTCTGATATAAAGTGCACCGATTCCCTTAGGTCCGTGAATTTTGTGACTGCTTACGGAAAGAAGGTCAATTCCCCACGCCTGAGGCTTTACGGGGATATGCCCCAACGACTGCACCGCATCAACGTGGAAAAGTGCACGTGGAGCAATTCTTTTTAAAACAGCCCCGAGCTTTTGTATCGGCATAACTGCACCTGTTTCGTTATTAACGTGCATTACGCTGAGAAGAACTGTATCAGGAGTAATCGCATCGGCAATGTCGGAAAATTTAACCGTACCGTCTTTCTGTGGCTTGATTTTAACAACATCAAACCCTTGCGAAGAAAGGTAGTCCACAGTGCTGAGAACAGCAGGGTGTTCAATGGAGGTTGTTATAATCCGCTTGCCCTTTTTTATGTTTGCTGCACCTAAGATTGCGATATTGTCGCTTTCCGTTCCGCCAGAGGTAAAATAAATCTCATCAGGACTTACAAAGAGTGCAGAGGCAACCTTTTTACGTGCATCGGCAACAATTTTTTCCGCCTCAAGCCCCAGTGCGTGACGGCTTGAAGGATTGCCGAAAGATTTTTTCATATATTGGGTTATTGTGTCCACAACTTCCTCTGCGGGTGGAGTTGTGGCAGAATTATCAAAATATATCATAATTTAATTGTACCTCATTCATCAAAAAGGGTTGTCTGCACTGTCGAACTATCTTCATCCTTTAAATAGTATCCCGATGACGGAATAGTCCTTGCCTCATATCCAGCAGTGGATTTAAGCGAAACTTCAGGCATTTCAATTCTTGTCAGGAGTGACTTTCTTCTCATTGTCATTACCTGCACACCCTGACTGGAACGGCTGGTCTTTGTCATAATATCCTTTGTGTTAAATACTACACATTTATCAATGTTGCTGAAAAGTGCCACCTGAGTTTCTTCCCTGCAATAGAGCATTCCTATAATCTTGCCCTTGCCGTAGGCATTGGTAAGCTTTTTGCGGTTGGTTTTTGTTTCGTAGCCCTTCATATCAACCTTTGCAACCTTACCGCTTTCAAACGCAAACAGCATAAATCCGCCAAAATCATAAGCAGGAGTTGCGTAGAGTATCTTTTCGTCAGGCTCCACACCGATAAGGTTGGGGAGATATTCGCCCAGAGAACTCGCCTTTGTATCGGGGATATCGTAAAGCTTCATCTTATATACATTCTGCCTGTCCGAGAAGAAGAGCATTTCCATCTTGTTTGTTGCATCAGCCTCGCACAAAAGGGAGTCACCCTCTTTAAACTTCTGATCGGAAGCGGCACGCAGGGAAACGAGTGTGATTTTCTTGAAATAGTTTTCACGGGACATAAATACCTTTACATTGTAGTCCTCGACAAAGCTTTCTGCAGGCTCAACAGTTTCCTCTCCTGCATCGATAACGATGGTCTTTCTGTCGCATCCGTATTTCTTTGCAATTTCGTCAAGCTGCTTTGCAATCAGCTTACGTATTCTAGCATCGCTTTCAGCAGTTTTCTTAAGGTCTGCAATTTCCTCAATAAGCTTTTCAATTTCGCTTGTGCGTTTTAAGATATACTCCTTATTCAAATTACGAAGCTTGATTTCCGCAACAAATTCCGCCTGAATTTTGTCAATTCCGAAGCCTGACATAAGGTTGGGGACAACCATTGCATCTTCGGGGGTGTTGCGGACAATATAGATTGCCTTATCAATATCAAGAAGTATTTTTTCAAGACCTTCTAAAAGGTGAAGCCTTGCCTCTTTCTTCTCAATATCAAAGAGGAGCATTCTGCGGATACATTCTGTACGGAAATCAATCCAATGGCGAAGAATTTCTCTTACGCCGAGAACCTTAGGCTCGCCGTTAATGAGGATATTGAAATTACAACTGAAGCTGTCCTCAAGGGGGGTCTGCTTATAAAGGCGTGCCATCAGCTTTTCAGGGTCAACACCTCTTTTAAGCTCAAGAGTAATCTTAAGACCCGATTTGTCGGTTTCGTCACGGACATCGTTAAGGTCACGAAGCTTTCCGCCCTTTATAAGCTCGGTCAGTTTATCAATAACAGCTTCAATGGTAGTTGTGTAGGGGATTTCGGTTATTTCAATTATGTTTTGTTTCTTGTCATAGCTATATTTAGCACGGACCTTTACACTGCCTGTGCCTGAGGAGAAAATTTTCTCCATGGCCTCATCATTACGGAGCAGAAAACCGCCCGTAGAAAAGTCGGGACCCTCAATATATTCGGCAAGATTTGCATTCTTGTCCTTAAGGAGAGCGGTGGTTGCGGCACATATTTCACGAAGATTAAAGGAGGCAATATTACTCGCCATACCAACGGCAATACCCTGATTGGGATTTACAAGGATATTTGGAAATGCCGTGGGAAGAAGTGACGGCTCTTTCATTGTGCCGTCATAATTATCCACAAATTCCACGGTGTTTTTGTCAATGTCACCGAAAATTTCATTACATATGGGAAGAAGCTTTACCTCGGTATAACGGGACGCCGCAAAAGCCATATTGCTGCTGTAATGGCGGCCGAAGTTACCCTTTGAACCAACAAGAGGGTGCAGAAGTGCCATATGTCCCTCGGTAAGACGCACCATCGTTTCATAGATTGCCATATCGCCGTGGGGGTTAAGCTTCATTGTAGAGCCTACAACATTAGCACTCTTTGTACGGTTTCCGCCTAAAAGCCCCATTTTGTACATCGTGTACAGAAGCTTTCTGTGTGACGGCTTAAATCCGTCAATTTCGGGGATTGCACGGGATATAATTACGCTCATTGCATAGGGCATATAATTTTTTTCAAGGGTTTCAGTTATGCCCTCCAGCGATAATGAAAAATTCTCTTCGTTCATGTAATTTCCTCCTTAAGCCGAGAGGAGCTGAACCCCTCAAGGTTTGAAAAGGAAAATTTTGCATAATACTACAGAAAATTCTGCAAATATACGACAGTATTATTTTTGAATTTTCTTTGCCTTATAACAAAATTTTCTCTTTTAAAACTCTTCGACCTTAAACGTAGAGAAATTTAGTGCAATTTCAATACGGAGGACGAAGATAGGCTGTCGCCTTTCAAGGACGACAAATTGAAAGTGTGCAAATTTATCAAGTTTAAGGCTTAAGGGGTTTAACTCCTCTCGGCTTAACTAGAAAATCGCATATATATAATCAGTATATCATATTTATTAAAAAAAAGCAAATTTTACAGGAAAAATTTCCCCTTTAATTTGTTGACTTAGGCACAGGGAATATGTATAATAAATTTGTGTATAAAGACGGAGGCTCAATCGTGATGAAGCTTTTTAGAAAAAGTGTACTTTTGGCAGCATTAATGGTTTTTCTTGTCCTTTTTAAAGGGGCTTACGCTGCGGAAAAAATGGCAAACAGGGTTAGGATATCGTTTGAAAATGACCCCATTCCAAGGATAGTTGAAAACAGTGTTCTGTTTGAGCTTTATGACGAAACAGGGGTAATAAATTTTGACAGTGTAACACATCAGCTCAGGCGTGGAGAAAATGCTTTTGAGATTGAATTTAACTTGCCGTACTACCCTGCGGGGACAAAATTCCGCATCAAGGCAGATGACGGGGTAAAAGGTATTTATTATAACGGAGTTTTGGCAGAAGAGCATCTTCTTGAAACGAAGTCGTGTGATGATGAAAACGGAGAAGAGGTTTTAGTTTCTGATTTTGAAATGTCGCTTGACCTTTACTGGCAAAAAGAAGCCGAGATAAAGCTTTCGGGAACAGATAATAAAAATTTTAATTACCGCGTCACCGATGACGAGATTTATGTAACCTTAGACCTTATAGAATCACTTGGTATAAAGTACGAGCCCCGTTTAAACGAGAAAAAGCCGTATTTTAAGCTCTATACCGACAGTTATCATTACGCATTTCTGTACCCTGATGATATTTATGCCGTGTTCGGGCAGGACCAGTTAAATCTTCCTGAGGCGGTGTATTTGGAAAATGGTATGCCTTACGTTCCTCTCTCAAGAGTGGCGGTGTATTTTGCCTGCAACTATAACCTCGAATCTGACGATGGGTATATACGAAGGGTAACTCTTACCCCATCGGTCTATACAGAAAAGTATAAAAAAGAAACATTTGTAAACAAAAACGCCGTTTCCAGCAAAACGGATTATATGATTTGGGTATCAAAAAAGGATTTTGAGGTAAACATATTCCGCGGAAGGGAAAACTATTGGACACATATAAAAACCTTCCCCTGCTCAATAGGTGCAAATGCGACACCCACCATCGAGGGACAGTTTGAATATCACCAGAAGCAGGCAAGATGGACATATCCCGATTATTACTGCGGACCTGTTATGCGTTTTTACAGGGGATATGCCTTTCATTCATACCTTATCAGATATAACGGAAAGCCTTACGACAGCCGTTTGGGAAAGAAAATTTCCCACGGATGCGTGCGTATGCATCCTGATGATATAGGCTGGATGGCACAGAACATACCTTTGTATACGAAAGTGTATATAACACCATAAATAAAAAAATAAGGGGACAGGGAAAATGTTCCGGAACGAACAAACTTCACCTCTCGACGTACCAACGTACGCCTTCGGGTAACCCACGGCAAGCCGTGGTTCAGTTTGTCCGCTCTGAACGCTTTTCCTATCCCCTAAACAAAAAATGGGAGTGTAAATTATAAACTTTTACCTCCCCGTATATGCGCCTGTAGCTCAGTTGGATAGAGCGTCAGACTCCGACTCTGAAGGTCGTGCGTTCAAATCGCATCAGGCGTACCAAAAAAAGCACTCGTCAGAGTGCTTTTTTAATGTTGAAAAACAAAATTGGGTATGCTATACTGTATTACAATGAAAGAAGGTGCCTCCCTTGAAAACAAACTATGTAAAAAACGCCCTTGGGCATTTTAAAACAATAACCCGACACCGCCACGAGGTAATGCGTCACTGCAAAAAAGCAGGCATTTTGTGGCAGGGAATCCGCCACGACCTGTCAAAATATGCCCCCGTTGAATTCTGGCAGGGGGCAAAATATTACAGCGGCACCCACTCTCCCAACGAAACTGAGAGGGGGGAAAGAGGGTACAGTAAGGCATGGCTTCATCACAAGGGCAGAAACAGGCATCATTTTGAATACTGGACAGATTATAACCCTGTTGAGAGAAAGGTCCTCCCCGTAAAAATGCCCTTAAGGTACGTTGCCGAGATGTTTTGTGACCGTGTTGCCGCAAGCATGATTTATCAAGGGGAAAATTATACACAAAATCAGCCTTATGAGTATTTCCAAAAAGGAAAGGGCAATCGTTTTATCCACCCTGAAACCAGCGACCTTATAGAAAGCTGGCTTCTTATGCTTAAGGAAAATGGAGAGGAATACACTCTCCGCCATATTAAGCATGTTGTCAGAGGAAAAGATTAAGACACAAAAGTAAAGCTCCGCCGGGGATTCCCAGAACTCCGCAAAGAAGTGCCGAAACCGCATTGACCCCTAACGTGGGCAGCGGCATAACAGAGGCAATGGAATTATAAATCAACACAAACGCAAAGCCGCCGGCTATTCTGCAAAGAAGGTCAGCGGCACTTTTTATGTGAAGAAAGAAAAGTGCCGTCAGCAAAAGCCCTAATATAATAAGAAGAATTTTCATAAAAACACCCCCATACAAGTGTATGAGGGCAAGTATTAATTAAGAATAAGGGACTTTAGTTTTTCGTCAGGAAAAAAAGGCACCGTTTTTCCGTCGAAGGTTATGGAAGATTCCGTAAACACTGTTTCGGACAAGGGGTATCTTGCGGTTTCCAGCTCGATTAACCCGTAGCGGGTAACAACCGAAAGAGAATCTTCATATAATATATATGTTTTAACGAACGTACCTTGCTTCATTACCTTATTTATATAGAGTGCACTTAAAACTATCGCACCGATTTCAAAAGCCCATGAAAAAGGAAGATATATTGAAACTGCAAACACAACCGCACAGAAGATAAGTGCCATAACAAGTGCGTTCAATGTTTGCTTTTTGTTTTTTTCGGCAATTGCCCTTACTCGGTAGATTTCCTTTTGATTTTCCACAAATCATCCTCCTTTACAACACCCAGTCTATAATAGCTGCAGAAAGCTTGCTGTTTTCTGTTTCCAACACCGCAAACGAAGGCTTACCTCCACGAGGGCGGGAGGTACTTCCTGGGTTCAGTGTAAAAAAACCGTCATCTGCTTTTTTCAGCACTGCGTGATGCGTATGTCCAAAAAGTGCTGCCTCGCAACCTTTTTGCCGTGCAGCGACTTCAAGCTTTTCCGTTCCGTAATTTGCCGAAAGGGTGTGTCCGTGGCAAATGAAAATCTTATGCCCGTCAAACTCAATAACCCTCTCATAATCACCTGCACGCAAAAACTCATTGTTTCCTAAAACCGATACAACCTTTATGGGGTAGTAAAGCATTTCCAGAAAATCCACGTCACGGGCAATATCGCCTAAGTGAATTATCATATCAATATTTTTTTCGCCTACGGAAGAAACTGCTCTCTCCAGTGAGGCAGTATCGTTATGACTGTCGGAAAGTACGATGGCTCTCATATAATCAACTCCAATTATAATTTTAAACAAAATAACACATTCTGTCAACCCTGCATATATTGAAAGCAGAAAGGGTGCGATAGTGTGAAAGATATTATTGATAAGCTTAAAGGTATGGATAAAAAAGAACTCGGAGAGGCAATAAATCAGGCAAAGGCGTTTGCCCGGACTCCTGAGGGGAAAGAGCTTGTTGAAAAAGTGAAAAGCGGAAACATAGATGTAAAGAATAGCCAATATGCTGAAATAATGAAAGAAGTTGAAAAAAACCCCGACATAGCAAAGGCGATTTTTAATATCTTAAAGGGGTGATACAAATGGATTTTGAACAGGAGATTTCAAAGGCACTTCAGGACCCCGAAATTATTAACAAGGTGCAGGGCGTTCTTTCTTCATTGAGTAATAAGGAAGAAAACCCTGAAAAAAATTCGGACACGGAAGCTGCCCCCGCCACATTGCCTTCGAATATGCTTTCCTCGCTGGGAGGGGCGGTAAATGATGACCGTACAAGACTTCTTATGGCGATAAAGCCTTTCCTCAGCGAAAAGCGTGCACCCTATATGGACAGTGCACTGACAATTTTACGCTTTGCATCTATGGGAAAGCTGGGCAAGGATTTAAAGCTTTTTTAAGGAGGTAGCAATATGCGTGTGACGCAGATGCCCGCAACAGGGGTGTCAAACAGAAGAAGAACAGACCCTCCCGAAGGGATAAATCCCTTGCCCCCTTATCAAACAGGCGGTATAGATATAAAGAAAATTCTTTCACAGTTTGAAAAGGACGACTATATTTTGGCAGGGCTTATTCTCGTTTTGGTGCTGGAGGGGTGCGATGATTATATATTGCTTGCGGCACTTGGTTATCTGTTTATAATGGGAATTAAAGACTAGTTTTTACGGCGGATTTTTGCCGCCGTAATTTTTTTCGAAAAATTTTAAAAAAGGTGTTGACAAGCCTCAGATTTTGTAGTAATATAACTAACGTTGTCGCGAAAAAGCAAATGCGTCAAACGCTCTCAAAAAAACTTAAAAAAGTTTAAAAAAGGTGTTGACAAATGCTTAGCGGCGAGATATAATAAACAAGCTCGCTAAAAAACGAGCGGGTATGGAACCTTGAAAATTAAATAGCGTAAGGGCTCAAAAGAATTTAAATTCATTT
>JAZLEL010000009.1:0-7717 GCA_045615265.1 Clostridia bacterium
GTCGTGAGACAGTTCGGTCCCTATCTGTCGCGGGCGCAGGATATTTGAGAGGAGCTGTCCTTAGTACGAGAGGACCGGGATGGACGTACCTCTGATGCACCAGTTGTCGTGCCAACGGCACAGCTGGGTAGTTATGTACGGAAGGGATAAACGCTGAAGGCATCTAAGCGTGAAGCCCACCTCAAGATAAGATATCCCATACCATAAGGTAGTAAGGTCCCATGTAGACTACATGGTTGATAGGTCGCAGGTGTAAGTGCAGTAATGTATTGAGCTGAGCGATACTAATAGACCGAGGGCTTGATCTAAAAACAGAGGAAACAAGGTTTCCTTTGATAAAGTGAGTTATTAAAATCAATGTTAAGCATTATTCAATTTTGAGATTGCAAAGAGCAATCTAATATTCGGTGACTATGACGCAGAGGTCACACCCGTTCCCATTCCGAACACGGTAGTTAAGCTCTGCAGTGCTGATGATACTTGGCGGGAAGCTGCCTGGGAAAGTAGGTCGTCGCCGGAACTAAAAAAACACTTACAATTGTAAGTGTTTTTTTAGTTCAGTTTTATTCGCCTATGGCGAGTGATATTGCTATGCAGTTTTATTTGCCTTGCAAGTGGTATTGTGCTTCGCACAGTTTAAGAGCGAATAAAATATCACTAAAACCGCAGGTTTTAATATCACTTTCGCTTAGTGAAAATATCACTCTGCACAAAGTGCAGAATATAACTTGAATAAAAGGCAAGTCATACGACTTGCTTTTTATTGTTTGTATCCGCAGAATGCAACATCATTCCGAGTATAGCGAAGTACCAAAAATATTACACCATTAGTGTGAATGATATTAAATTTTAGTTTTTCGACATATTTCCCTAAAAATCTTGAAAATAAGTATGTCATATGATATACTATTATTGCGACACAATCGAATAGATTTTTACCGTTGTGGGAAAATACTTTGGCAAAAGGTGTTTTCTCTATTTACTCATACCATAACGGTGGAGATTGTGTCGCAACAATGAGGGATTACACTTTTTCAGTGCGTTCTCTTGTTGTGGGGGGCGCACTTTTTTATTATGAAACGTAACCCGAAAAAGGTGTTGTAAATTTCGCGAAATTTACAACGAATAGATAAGAAAGGAGATGTTGGTTTTGGTCGAAATAAAAGAAAAAGAAGTTAAGAAAGAAACCAAAACAAAGGAAAAAAATTCAAAAATTAAAAATGTAGGAATGCTTATTAAAGAAAGCAGAAAACTTGTTACAGGAATACTTGCGATAGTTGTAGTTTTTATTGTGATAGGAGTACTGCTTCCTAATGAGAGAAAGGTAATAACAGAGGTAGAATCTACACTAAAAGAAGTTGTCGAAACGAGCAAACTTTCGACAATAGAGTATATCTATAATTCAACAGTTACAGCGTTTGATGAAGATAATAAAGAGAAATACTATGTAAGGTATGAAGGTACGGCGTGTGCGGGATTTGATCTTAATGAAATTAAATGTGAAAAAGATGACGAGAATAAGCAGATTGTAATTATTATACCTGAAATTGAGATTAACTATGTTGCTATCAATGATGAAACTTTCGATTTCATATTCTTAAAAGAAAAATATAACACAGAAAAAACACTCCAAGAAGCGTATAAGCTATGTTATGAAGACCTTGAAAATAAAGCAGAAAACAATAAAACTATTAAGAAAATGGCATATGAGAGTGCAGAGGATGGTATGAGAGCAATAACATTGCCGTTGGAGTCTAAACTGCCTGAAGGTTACACATTTGACTTCAGAAAGGAGAGTGAAGTAAAATGAAAAGGCTAATATCGTTATCATTAGTGATTCTATTTTCTATAATGCTTTGCTCTTGTGAACTGAAAAAGAAAGAGCCTAAAATAGAACAGATACAGGCTATTTGTGAGCTAACAACTGTAAAAGCTTATTATAATAATGTTGCAGAATCTACAAAAGAGTCAGGAAAAAAGGTTTGGAACATATTAGAAAAGGATCGAGAATTCTGGATAGAATATGAGGGCGTTGCCGAAATTGGAGTAAATATGGAAAAAGTAACTATGGAAGTATCTGGTGACAGTATTTATATAACTATGCCAAATGCTGAAATTTTAAGGACTTACATAGTAAGAGAAACTTTTAATGATGAAAGTTATAAAATGAATAAGGACGGATTACTGGATAAGAATAAAATAACGACAGAAGACCAAAAAAATGCAGTAAACAGAGCACAGGAAGAAATGCAGAAAAAAGTCGCAGAAAATAAATCTCTTTTCGATAGAGCAGAGCGAGTAGCAAAAGAAACTATTGAAAATTATATCAAAAAGATAAATGAAATTTCAGGAACAAATTTAGAAATAAAGTGGAAATAGGAAAGGACTAACATATGCAAAAAAATAAATGGGCTTCATTCTTTCTATGCCTCTTCTTCGGGTATTTAGGAATTCATAAATTTTACGAGGGCAGAATACTATTGGGAATACTTTACCTTTGTACAGGAGGATTTGCGGGGGTTGGAGTAATATATGATTTAATTGTGCTACTATTCAAATCTAATCCTTACTTCCCCTGATTTAAAGCATAAAAAAGAACGCAATTTGCGTTCTTTTTTATGCTTAATTACTCAAGGTAATTATCGTCATTTTCTATATCAGCGAGGCATCTTACAAGGCAAACAGTAGATGTTATAATAAGTGAGAAGAAAAATAGGAGGACACCTACTAAAATTGCACCCAAAACACTCGTTGCAGGAAATGTTATGGCAAGAAGCACTATTGAGAAAAGTATTGTTCCCAATATTCCGGCAAGAACAAAGGATAAAGGAGTGTCTGTGCAGTCACATAACCTGCGGCACTTAAAGCTTGCTACTACTATGAGATCTACTGCCAAGTACACAACTGCTATTCCGAGAAGCACCCATAAGAAGGCAGGAGTAACAGTAATAACAGCTGTTATTGTGAGCAATGTTGTTATTATTCCTATGATAGCACTTGCACCAAGGGCAAGTAATGAGCATTGTGAACCCCGGTTGCAAGAACAACTACAATTAAATTTTGACATAAATTTCACCTCCAATTACATTATATGTTGATAAGTTAATTAAGTGAATAATAAGATAGTTGTATATAATTGACGAATTTAAACATAATATAAACTTGATTGTCGAAAACATCCCAGAAATTTTTTGCAAAAAAGTCTTTACAAGTCTACTTTTATCTGCTATAATATTAAATGTTCTCAAGAGAACAACTCAATATCGCGGGGTAGAGCAGTTTGGTAGCTCGTCGGGCTCATAACCCGGAGGTCGCGTGGTTCAAATCCCGTCCCCGCAACCAAAAAAAAGACATCCAACCGGATGTCTTTTTTTAAATAAATCACCCTGAAATAGTAGTATTTATAAAGGTTACAGTATTAGAAAATTTTAACCAAAGAAAGTGAAGAAACAAAATGAAATATAATAAAAAAATCCAGGCAACTCTGGCAGCGTTGTGTGCACAGGTTATCTTTGGATTCAGCTTTATGTTTACGAAAATTGCTTTAGATTTCACGTCGCCGTTGATACTTATTGCTGACAGATACATAGTAGCATTTTTAGCGTTGAGCATTGTTATGATTTTATCAAAAACAAAAATGAATCTACATAAAAATCTGTGGAAGCTGATTTTAATGTCGATTTTTCAACCGCTTTTATATTTTATATTTGAAAGCTATGGAATACAGATGACGACAAGTGCATTTTCATCTATTATGATATCGATGATACCTGTTGTATCAATGATAAGCGGAATATTTATATTAAGGGAAATACCATCTACTATGCAGTATGTTTTTACAGCAATGTCAATAGGCGGTGTTGTAATTATGGCACTTGCAGGAAATGCCCAGGGCACTGTTACTCCTTTAGGTATAATTCTTCTTCTGGGTGCAGTTTTTTCTTCGGTAGCTTATAATATCGCCAGCAGAAAGATATCTGCCGAATTTTCTACCTTTGAACGTACATATGCTATGACAATAATAGGTATGATTTCATTTGTGTTAATAGCATTAGCAGAAAATATCAAGAATCCCATAGCGGTCCTAACGCCATTTTTATCGGCAGAATTTACGTGGGCAATTCTTTATCTGGGTGTATTCTCATCAGTAGTAGCATTTTTGTTTTTGAACTTTGCAAACACTCATCTTCCTGTTGCGAAAACAACGGTGTTTTCAAACATAACCACGGTTGTGTCAGTTATAGCAGGTGCAATTTTCCTTAATGAGAAAATGTCTATGGAGGCAATTTTGTCGACACTGATGATAATTGTAGGCGTGTTTGGCGTTCAGGTGCTTGCTACAAGAAAATGCTGAACATGCAATGCCTGTACAATTAAACCCTTGACAATTTATGTGTTTTGAGGTAAAATTATTTATATTATTTTAATTTGGAGGGTACATAATATGAAAAAGTATTTAGCTATTGTGCTTGCAGTAATGATGTGCTTTGCTCTTGCTGCTTGCGGCGAAAAAGAAACTGCGAACTTTACTATTGCGACAGACAAGGGCTTTAGCCCCTTTGAATTCCAGGATGCACAGGGAAATATTGTTGGTATAGATATGGATATTCTTGCAGCTATTGCAGAGGATCAGGGCTTTACATATGATCTTCAGTATATCGGTTGGGATGCAGCTATTGCTGCTTGTCAGGCAGGTCAGGCTGATGGTATGATTGCCGGTGCATCAATTACTGATGAGCGTAAGGAAAGCGGCTGGGTATTCTCTGACGGATATTACGATGCTACTCAGGGTATGGCAGTTGCAAGCAATTCTGACATCAAAGGTTTTGCTGATATGAAGGGCAAGAAGGTTGCTGTAAAGAACGGTACAATGAGCAACCAGTATGCTGAAAGCATAAAGGATGAGTACGGCTTTGAAGTTGTAACATTCTCAACATCACCTGATATGTATCAGGCTGTTATGGGCGGTCAGGTTGATGCTTGTATGGATGACACACCCATTCTCAAGTACAACATCAAAATCGGCGAGCTTGATATGAAGTTTGTTGAAGGAACAGAAAACGAACCTGCTCAGTATGGCTTTGCAATATTCGATGAAAACAAGCAGGAACTTATAGACCTCTTCAATGAGGGCCTCAAAAATATTCGTGAAAACGGCAAATACGATGAGATAATTGCGAAGTATCTTGGTTAATTAAATTAACTGAAAGGGCATTGGATTATCCGGTGCCCTTTGACTTTGGTTAGGAAGGGGTATTCCAATGATTGAGCTTACCAAGGAGTACGGTCCTCTTTTACTGTCCGCTATGGGGCAGACTTTGATTCTTGCGTTATGGGGACTGTTTTTCGGCTGTATATTGGGAATAATTTTTGGATTGTCTAGTGTAGTAGACAGCAAGATAAGCAGAGTAATATCGGCGATTTATGTAAACCTTATAAGAGGTGTGCCGATGATTGTTCTGGCGTTCTTTGTGTACTACGGCATTCCGTATGCATTAAAGAATATAGGCATTCCTGTTATTTTTTCCGCTTTGCAGGCAGGAACAATATGTCTTGCCTTAAACTGCGGTGCATATATGTCTGAAATTATACGTGCAGGCATCCAGTCCATTGATCCCGGACAGATGGAAGCTGCAAGAAGCCTTGGCCTTTCCTATTGGAGATCCATGTTCAGAGTTGTTCTTCCTCAGGCTATTAAGAATATGATTCCAAGCATTGTAAACCAGTTTATTATAACCTTAAAGGATACCTCGATACTTTCTGTTATAGGTTTCCCCGAATTGGTAAACAAGGCACAGAACGTTATTTCTTTCACGTTTAGATCTTTTGAAATTTGGGCTATTGTTGCAGTAATGTATCTTGTTGTTATTCTGGCATTACAGCAGGTAGCAAACGCACTGGAGAGGAGACTTAGCCGTGGTCGCAAATAAGGATAACGTAAAGATACATATTGAAAATTTAACTAAGAGCTTTGGCAATAATAATGTTTTAAACGGTATATCAATTGACATTTATGAGGGAGAGGTTGTGTGCGTAATTGGCCCTTCCGGCTCCGGAAAATCTACATTTTTGCGTTGCATAAACAGGCTTGAACGTGCAACATCAGGGGATATTCTTGTTGACGGTTACCGTATCAATGATAAAAAAATTGATATCAATAAAGCAAGAGAAAATGTAGGTATGGTTTTCCAGCATTTTAATTTGTTTGCAAATATGAATGTCATTGATAACCTTACACTTGCTCCTGTTGACCTTAAAAAGGCCTCAAAGGCTGAGGCAAAAGAGACTGCATTAAGACTTCTTGAAACTGTTGGACTTTCTGACAAAGCAGAAAGCTTTCCATCTCAGCTTTCAGGCGGACAGAAACAGCGAGTGGCTATTGCAAGAGCACTTGCAATGAATCCCGATATTATGCTTTTTGACGAGCCTACAAGTGCACTTGACCCTGAAATGGTTGGTGAAGTTCTTGCGGTTATGAAGAACCTTGCAAAAGATGGTATGACTATGGTTGTTGTAACGCACGAAATGGGCTTTGCACGTGAGGTTGCGGACAGGGTACTGTTTATGGATGAGGGTGTAATTCTTGAAGAAGGAACACCTGAAGAAATTTTCTCACAGCCCAAGCATCCCAGAACAATTGACTTTTTGAATAAAGTACTATAATGTGAAAAGATACAAGAGAAATCTTGTATCTTTTTTGCATTCTTGCAACAAAAAACATAGTTGATTATTCAAAGAGTTGCGTATATGTATTTTTTTTGTGTTCAGGGGACATATTTGCCGAAAATTATCGGTTTTACCCTTGACTATATTTCTCAAAATTGTTATAATAATAGACGTGAACAAAGGCTTTCTGTAACTGACGGAAAAGCGGATTTACCGCATGGGAGCAGAAAGCATATTTGCCGACCGTCTGGGCGTATCTGTTCTGCAGCGACGCAGCAGATACACCCTTTTTTATATTGTTATGACGGACAGGCTTTATTTATCGAAAGGAATGGTCTGCTAATGAAAAAAATTGGTATTATCATGGGATCAGATAGCGATTTGCCCGTAGTTGAAAAGGCAATCGATACATTAAAAGAATTTGGCGTGCCTTACGAAGTGCACGTATTTTCTGCACACAGAACTCCTGTTGAGACTTCGGCATTTTCTAAGAATGCACGTGCTAACGGCTTTGGTGCAATTATAGCTGCAGCAGGTAAGGCGGCACATCTCGCAGGTGCTATCGCAGCAAATACAACACTCCCCGTTATTGGTATCCCCGTAAAATCATCTACTCTTGACGGCTTGGATGCTCTTTTGTCAACTGTGCAGATGCCTGCAGGTATTCCTGTGGCTACTGTTGCTATTGACGGTGCAGCCAATGCCGCTTTGCTTTCTATACAGATTCTTGCAGTAGAGGATAAGGAGCTTGCTCAAAAAATTGACGAATCGAGAAAGGCGGCTTCTGAGAAGGTTCTTGAAAAAAATAAGGCAGTAGAGGACAAGTTCAACAACTAATCTACATCTAGGTTTAAAAGGAGTAAACTAATGGGCGGTTTTTTTGGTGCAGTAAGTAAACGTGATGTGATATCCGATGTATTTTTCGGAACAGACTATCATTCACATCTTGGTACAAAAAGAGGCGGTATGGCTGCATACGATGAAGAAACAGGTATGCAGAGGGATATTCACAATATTGAAAATTCTCCTTTCCGTACAAAATTTGACCACA
>JAZLEL010000010.1:0-3494 GCA_045615265.1 Clostridia bacterium
GTCCATACCTCTGATTTTATCGATTTTATCATATTCGATTTCAGGGAATATGAGCTGTTCTTTGATACCCAGAGAATAGTTACCCCTGCCATCGAATGCATTGGGATTAATTCCTCTAAAGTCTCTAACGCGGGGAAGTGCTACGTTAAAGAGTCTGTCTATAAACTCGTACATCTTTTCGCCACGGAGTGTAACCTTGACGCCGATGTTCATGCCCTGTCTAAGTTTAAAGTTAGCAATTGACTTCTTCGCCTTTGTAACAACGGGCTTCTGACCTGTGATTGCTGTAAGATCAGCCATTGCTGCATCGATAACCTTGGGGTTATCCTTTGCTTCGCCAAGACCGATGTTGATTACGATTTTGTCAAGCTTGGGAATCTGCATGGTACTCTTGTAGTTAAATTTCTTCAAAAGTGCCGGCGCAACTTCTTTTGTGTAAAGAGTTTTCATTGTTGACATTGCACTTTCCTCCTTTCAATTAATCATCAAAGTTTTCATTGCACTTTTTGCAAACACGAACCTTGCTGCCGTCCTTAAGAACAGTGTAGCCGATTCTTGTGGGCTTGCCGCACTTTTTGCAGATGTGCATTACATTTGACATATTAAGTGCTGCTTCCTGCTGGATAATTCCGCCGGTTTCGCCCTGTCTGCGGGGTTTCTTGTGCATTGTTGCCATATTAACGCCCTCAACGATTACGCGGCCATTTTCATGGTCAACGCTGAGAACCTTACCTTTTTTACCCTTTTCGTTACCGGAAATTACGATAACCTGGTCATTCTTTTTAATGTGATTGAATTTCATTAAGCGCACCTCCCAATCAGAGTACTTCGGGAGCAAGGGAAAGGATCTTCATATATTCGTGATCACGAAGTTCTCTTGCAACCGGTCCAAAAATACGTGTACCTCTGGGGTTTTTATCTTCTTTAATGATAACAGCGGCATTTTCATCAAACTTGATGTATGTTCCGTCAGCTCTTCTTACGCCCTTAACGCTGCGTACGATAACAGCCTTTACAACATCACCCTTCTTTACCATACCGCCGGGAGCTGCTTTCTTAACAGAAGCAACTATTACATCACCAATGTTGCCATATCTTCTAAGGGAACCGCCCAATACACGGATGCACATAAGTTCTTTTGCACCTGTATTGTCAGCAACCTTAAGCAGAGTCTGCTGTTGTATCATGTTTTTTCACTCCTTCTTGTTTTAGAGAAGAATTATTTTGCCTTCTCAATAATTTCTGCCAGTCTCCATCTCTTGTCGCGGCTCAAAGGACGTGTTTCCATAACCTTAACACGATCACCGATACCACAGGTGTTTTCCTCATCATGAGCTTTTATTTTTACAGTTCTTTTAACAACCTTGCCATAGAGAGGATGTTTTACACTGTCTTCAATTGCAACAACGATTGTCTTGTCCATCTTGTCGCTAACGACTCTGCCGATTCTTACCTTACGATAATTTCTTTCAGCCATTTAAATTTCCTCCTTTCTATGCCTTACTCTTCGCCCTTTAATTCTCTCTCGCGGATAACTGTGAGAACCTTAGCGATATCCTTTTTGATTGCGGGTATCTTCATGGGGTTTTCAAGATTATTTGTTGCAAGAGCAAATCTCTGAGTGAAAAGTTCCTTTTTAAGCTCTGTAACCTTGAGCTGTAATTCTTCGGTAGTTAAATCACGAATTTCCTTGATTTTCATTCGTTGTCACCCTCCGTTTCCTGTGTTTCACGTGCAACGATTTTGCACTTAACGGGAAGCTTGTGCATAGCAAGACGAAGAGCCTCACGTGCTGTATCTTCCGCAACGCCGCCGATTTCAAACATCACTCTGCCGGGCTTAACAACTGCTACCCAGTACTCAGGTGAACCCTTACCGCTACCCATACGGGTTTCAGCAGGCTTTTCTGTGATAGGCTTGTCGGGGAAAATCTTTATCCAAACTTTACCGCCACGCTTGATATAACGAGTCATAGCAACACGGGCTGCCTCGATCTGATTGCTTGTAATCCAGCAGGGTTCGAGGGACTGAAGACCAAACTCACCGTAAGTAACAGTGTTACCACGAAGAGCCTTACCTGTCATTCTTCCTCTGAACTGCTTTCTATGTTTAACTCTCTTAGGTGTTAACATTATTTTCTTCCTCCTTCCTGAGACTTAGGCTTTCTAGCCTCAGCAAGAACTTCGCCCTTGTAGATCCAAACTTTACATCCGATTTTACCGTATGTGGTATTAGCTTCTGCAAAGCCGTAATCTATATCAGCACGAAGTGTCTGCAGCGGAATAGTACCTTCATGGTAGTGCTCGCTTCTTGCGATTTCAGCACCGCCGAGACGACCGCTACAAGTTGTCTTGATACCCTTAGCACCCATCTTCATAGCTCTTGACATAGCACCCTTCATAGCACGGCGGAAAGAGATACGTCTTTCAAGCTGAGAAGCAATGCTTTCAGCAACGAGCTGTGCACTAAGGTCGGGCTGCTTGATTTCAACGATGTTGATGAATACCTGCTTATCTGTAAGCTTGCTAACCTCTGCCTTAAGCTTTTCAATATCCTCACCCTTCTTACCGATAATGATACCGGGCTTAGCTGTGTGGATAGAAACTTTGATTGTATTTGCCTTCTTCTCAATTTCAAGCTTTGCAACGCCTGCGCTATAAAGCTTTTTCTTAAGATATTCTCTGATCTTGTAGTCTTCTACAAGATTGTCTCCAAACATATGGTCCTCGGCGTACCATCTGGAGTCCCAATCCTTGATAATACCGACTCTAAGACCGTGCGGATTAACTTTCTGACCCATATTTTACGCCTCCTTACTCTTTTTCTTTTACAACGATTGTAATGTGACTTGTTCTTTTTCTTATGCGGAATGCTCTACCCTGTGCTCTGGGTCTGATTCTCTTGAGTGTAGGACCTGCATTTGCATAAATTTCTGCGATATAAAGTTTATCAGCATCCATGCCGAAATTGTTTTCAGCATTAGCCACAGCGCTATCAAGAAGCTTAATAAGAAGCTCGCTTGCAGCTTTGGGAGTATTCATAAGAATGCCTCTTGCTGTTGCTACATTTTTATTTCTGATAAGGTCTGTTACAATGTTGACTTTTCTGGGCGAGATGCGTGCATAACGCAGCACTGCCTTGGCCTGTGTTTTAGCCTCCATTTGTCATGTCCTCCTTACTTATTTACTCTTTGCGCCCGCATGGCCCTTGTAGGTTCTTGTGGGAGCGAATTCTCCCAGCTTATGACCTACCATATCCTCTGTTACATATACCGGAACGTGTTTTCTTCCGTCATGAACAGCGATTGTGTGGCCAACAAATTCGGGGAATATAGTGGAGCTGCGGGACCATGTCTTCAAAACTCTCTTTTCGCCCGCTTCGTTCATTGCAACTACTCTTGCCAAAAGCTTGGGTTCCACGAAGGGTCCCTTTTTAATAGATCTGCTCATACTCTCATTCCTTTCTCATTACTTCTGGTTACGACGCTTCACAAT
>JAZLEL010000011.1:0-1799 GCA_045615265.1 Clostridia bacterium
TTTAATTAAAAAGCGGGTTGCATTTGCATACAACCCGCAGTGGCGGAGAGAGTGGGATTCGAACCCACGGTACGTTGCCGTACGACGGTTTTCAAGACCGTTCCGTTATAACCACTTCGGTATCTCTCCGTATTGGGCTTGATTATAATATCATAAAAGGAATACAATGTCAAGGACTTTTTTGCAAAAAACTATATAAAAATATTTAGAAAATTTCGTTACTGAGTCCGTTTTTTTACACACCGCTTTGTTTACAAAATAATGAAGAAATGGTATAATTACTTTAATATATTTTGGAGGTGTTTTTGTGAATTCAACGTTTATTATTTATATTGCTTTGTTAATTATTTTTTTAACAATGCTTAGAGATAATAGAATAGTAGTTATTCGCAAGCATCTTCGTAAAAAAAGGGGAAAGACAAATATGACAGAGCTTATTGAAAAGTATATCGGCAAAGAGTGCATTATTTACACTTGCATTTCAAACTCACAAATTACTGGCACAATTCTCAGTTGTAAAGATGGTTGGATTGAAATTGAGCGTAACGGTGAAACTGATATCATAAATTGTGAATATATTATTAGAGTTCGTGAATATCCACGAAATAAAAAAGGCAAGAAAAAGAGCATTATCGTAGATTAAGGGGATTGTTATGGATAAAAATAGATGTGCAAAAACTCCACCAATGGGTTGGAATAGTTGGGATTGCTATGGCGCTGCTGTCAATGAAGAACAGCTTTTAGGCAATGCTGAATATATGGCAAAATATCTTAAGGATTATGGTTGGCAATATGTTGTTTGCGATATTCAGTGGTATGAGCCAAAAGCTAAAAATAACGATTATAATAATTTTACAGAGCTTTGTATGGACGAGTATTCACGCCTTATTCCTGCGGAAAATCGTTTCCCATCATCTGCAAATGGTCGGGGCTTTAAACCAATTGCTGACAAAATTCACGCAATGGGGCTGAAATTCGGCATACATATTATGCGTGGTATTCCTCGTCAGGCAGTTCATCAGAATACAAAGATTTTAGGTAGTGATAAAACTGCTCGTCAGGTTGTTCATCATTTTTCAGTGTGTCCTTGGAATACTGATATGTATGGTATGTACACTTGCGAGGGAGCACAGGCTTATTATGACAGTATTTTCGATATGTACGCAAAATGGGGCATTGACTTTGTTAAAGTAGATGATATCTGCGTTACAGAATTCAGAAAATGGGACAATCCATATTCAGCTCGTGAAGAAGTTGAAATGATTAGAAAGGCAATTGACAAAACAGGTCGAGACATAGTTTTAAGCCTTTCACCAGGACCTGCTGAATTGTCCGTAGCCGACCACCTGTGTGAATATGCAAATATGTGGAGACTTACAGGCGATTTCTGGGATTGGTGGGACAAACTCTATGAGATGTTTGATAAATGCGAAAAATGGGCGCCTTATGTAAGTGAAGGCTGTTGGCCTGATTGCGATATGTTACCACTTGGTAATTTATCAAGAAACGGTACTTGCCACGGTCCACAGGACAGATACACTCAGTTTACTAAAGACGAGCAAATTACACTTATGACACTTTGGTCAATTTTCCGTTCACCTTTAATGTTTGGCGGTGAAATGAGAAACAACGACGAGTGGACTCTTTCTCTTATGACAAACGAAGAAGTCCTTGATGTTAACCAGAATTCTCATGGTGGCAAACAAGCTTATCGTGACGAAAACACAATCATCTGGACTGCAATTTCATCAGATAATAAGCCACTTGTTGCAGTTTTCAATGTGTCAGATAAAAACGCA
>JAZLEL010000012.1:0-5715 GCA_045615265.1 Clostridia bacterium
ATTTTGCCAACGATACATGGGGACACAGAGTTTTTGATTATAATATTGATATAGGTCAGTTTGGCGAAGGTACTCTTGAGATTGTTGAAAACGGTCCTGTCAGGGTAACCGTCAAATCCGTTGTAAAATACGGCAATTCCGTACTGACAAGATACTACTCGCTTTATGACGATAGCGATAAGCTTACAGTCAGAACAGTTCTTGAGCTTGATGAGCAGTATAAATCCGTCAAGCTTTCGTTCAAAGCGGATGTAAACAATTCAACCGTCACATATTCCATGCCTTATGGCTTTATTGAAAAGGATGCAAACGGTCAGGAAGAGCCTTCACACGCATGGTGCGATATATGCGATGAAACTGGTAAGGGTCTCGGACTTCTGAACACAGGCAAATACAGTTTCTGTTCAATCGGTAATGATCTGCGTATGATGATTGCACGAAGCTGTGCATACCTTGACCACTTCGGTCAGCATATGCGTGACGGTGAAATGGAATTTCTTGATAAGGGCGAGCAGGAATTTACCTATGAAATCGTTCCTCATATTCAGAAGGTCAATTCCGAACTATTCAAAGCATCGGAAGTTCTTAACAATCCGCTTCAGACACATCAGGAAACACACCACGGCGGAAATCTACCTCAGATTTATTCTGCACTTGACGTTGATAAAGAAAATATTGTTGTCACTTCAATCAAGTCTGCAGAAAACGGCAACGGTATCATCATGCGTATTGTTGAAACAAACGGCACCGCAACCGATGCTACGGTTGATTTCACCGCTCTTAACACAAAATTCTCAATGAGCTGGAAACCGCAGGAAATCAAAACTGTCAGAATTATGCCTGACGGAAAAGTTACCGAATGTATGATAACCGAATAAAAGCAACCAAGCCCACTGACAATGAGTCAACGGGCTTGTTTGCTTTTATTTTGATTTTTATTTGTTACAGCATAATTACAACAGAATCAGCTGAGAACCGTCTTTTGCAACATAATTCTTTTGAACACCGAGTTCGTCCATCCATGCACGAACCACCAATGTTTGAAGGTTACCGTTTCTGTTGTCCCATACCCATGAAGGCGTTTGCCATAGGTTGTCCAACCCGGTGCAAAAATAAAATCACCGATTCTTTTTCCGTTGATATATGCTTCATAAGAGCCGAGCGCAGAACAGAAAAGTGTTGCCTTACCGATTGCTTTTTCGGGCTTTATAGCCTTGATGAAAACGGGAACGACTGTACCGAAATCTGCATTTTCTTTAATGAATTTTGCGTTTTTAATCGTATTCATTTAATCACCTGTATTTTTAAACTGATGTTGATTTTTATTGATATTGATAATATAATTATTTGTGTTGAGTTTTATTTAACTACGCTTGATTGTTTATTGCAATAAAAAACAATGGCATAGCAAAAAAAGACAATAATAAAACAAAAAGAAACAATGAAATGTTTTGTTCCAAAAGCTACAATAAAACAAAAAACCTATGCAAAAAACAAGGAGTGATACCTATGGTAGAACAAATGATTGACAAAAATTTATGGCTGTACCGTAACAGAGCGATTATGGAAACGTTCCCCATTGATGCATGGCAGTACAGAATTTTTGATTATGCGGACAGGGAAACATATATTCCTCTTACAGATTGGGCAGATTATACTGATACCATTACATTCTGCGACCATAAAACATGTATGATGAAAACTGTATTCACACCTAAAAAGCCGCAGGAACACCAGTCAGCTTATCTTGAACTGAGATTGCCCTGCAACTGCGAAGCATTTGTTTCAATTGACGGAAAACGCTTTGCAGGTGTTGACAACGGTGAACAACGCTGCAGGGTTTACCTTGAAGACTCAATGTACGACAGAGAAATTGCCATTGAGCTTGAAATATATGCCTGTACCTTCTGCAATGATGAAAGAATGGTAAGACCTGTTGAAAATCCTCAGTATGTTATTGCAGATAAAGCAATTGCAGATTTTTCATATACTATGGATTTTGTCCGTGACCTTATAAAGTACATCAAGAATGATTACACGAAAGCCAAGGTCAACACTCTGTTTGAAAATACAATCCGTAAAAGCGACAATTCCCTTGACTACACCCAATTTCTTGAAAATATTATCGCAATTCACAAGGAATTGCTTGACGGATTAAAAGAATTGAAGCTGTCAAACGATGACTGTATCGTTGACTGCGTTGCTTCTACTCATATTGACGTTGCGTGGCTGTGGCGTTTCAAGGATACAATCCGCAAATCAGGCCGTTCTGCACTTAATCAGCTCCGACTTATGGACAGATACGATGAATTTGAGTTTTCGCTTTCACAGCCCTCGGTCTATAACTATATCAAGGAAGTTTATCCTGATGTTTTTGAGCAGATCCGTCAGCGTGTGAAGGAAGATAAATGGCGTCTTGTAGGCCCTATGTGGGTTGAATCAGACCTTAATATTTCAGGTGCAGAATCACTTGTAAGAGAGTTTCTTTACGGACATCAGTTCTTCAAAGAAGAATTCGGCAAAACAAGTGATGTCTGCTGGATTCCCGATTCTTTCGGTTTTCCCGCATCACTTCCGCAGATTTTCACAAAATGCGGAATGAAAAGCTTCTACACAACCAAGGTGCGTTGGCAGAATGCCAATGAATTTCCCTATAATGCTTTTATCTGGGAAGGTATTGATGGAAGTAATCTTTACGCAACAGTACCTATCACAAAAGATTGCTACAACAACTCAATTGACTGTGAAAATATCAGCCTTGTTTCAGATAAGCTTCAGCAAAAAGAAACATGGGACCACGTTCTTCTGTCCTATGGCTACGGTGACGGCGGTGGCGGTGTAACCGATGAAATGCTTAAGAATTACCGTCTGCTTCAGACAGTTCCCGGTATGCCTGAGGTGAAAATCAGAAAAGCAGAGGACTATTTCACTGAACTTGACAAAAAGCGTGAAAATCTTCCTGTGTGGAAAGGGGAGCTCTCGGTCGAAACACATCAGGGCACATATACAACTATTGCCGATGTAAAACGCAACAACCGTTACATTGAAATGGCATTTCGCAGACTTGACTTGCTTTCAGTTCTTGCAAAGCTCAAGGGTAAGGATGCAGGATATGATGAAATTGTAAAGCATTGGAAGGATCTGCTTCTTTGCCAGTTCCACGATGTTCTTCCCGGCAGCTCTATAGATACAGTTTATGATGATGCAGAAAAAATCTACAAAGAGCTTTTTGTATTCGCAGAGAAAAAAGAAAAAGAGCTTGTCACTGATACTCTTTGCGATGATGCACAGGACAAGGTTACAGTTTATAACCCAAACTCATTTGTCGGCAGTGCATACGTAAAGGTTGACAAAAAGTATGAAAGCTGTGCACTTACGGACGGAGAAAACACATCAAATGTTATTACAGATGCAGACGGTAACTGTATTTTATATGTAAAAAATCTTGCAGGCTTCAGTGCAAGAACATATCACAAAACTTCAGTTGTACATACTGAAAAAGCAATTACAGCAAACAAGGAAAACGGAAAAATCAGCATTGAAACGCCCTTCTTTACATTCATTATCCGTGAGGACGGTACTCTCGGCGATTTCTATGACAAGCGTGCAGATAGGTTTGTCGGTGACAACCTTAACAACCTTGTTACATATAAGGACGGTCCCGAGCATGAGGATGCATGGAATATTGATGACGGATACAAAATGCGTCCTGTTGATATGAATTGGCAGAATGAAATTACGCTTGTTGATATAAATGACGAGCGTGTGACGGTAAGGGTTACTAAAAAGCATAACAACACCGTTCTTACTCAGGATATTATTGCGTATGCAAACATTACAAGGGTTGACGTAGTTTCTCACGTTGATTGGCAGGAAAAATATAAAATTCTTCAGGCATCTTTCCCTGTAAATGTGGTTTCTGCTCATGCAAGCTACGAAATTGCTTACGGCATTACAAAACGTAACACCCATCCGAACACACCTGCCGAAAAATGGAAGCACGAATTTGCTGCTCACCGTTTCACAGATTTGTCAGATGATGTTTACGGTGTTGCAATTATCAACGACTGCAAATACGGTCACAATGTTATTGACAACGATATGACTATAACTCTTATGCGCAACGTTGACAGTCCTACACGCTTCCGTGATACAGGTGAACACGATTTTGCATATTCAATCTATCCTCATATGGGTGGTTTATCGGCAGGTAAGGTTGCTCAGGAAGCATATCTTTTCAATTCTCCTTTTGTTGTGTTTGAAGGCGAAAGTAATGAAAAGCCTGTTGTTACTCTTTCAAATGAAGGTCTTATCGTTGATTGTATCAAGCCTGCTGAAGACGGCAACGGATATATCGTGCGTGTTTATGAGCCTTACGGTATTCCCGGAAAAACTGTTATGAATGTTACACACGACGCAAAAATCACTGAGGTTTCACCCCTTGAAGAGTATATCGGAGAATGTTCCGGAGAAATCACATATAAGCCATTTGAATTCAGGACATTCCGCATAATCTGCTCAACATAATGATTTCAAGAACTGTCTGCACCAATATTTCCTGCAGCACTTAATTCCGCCTTCTGTTTTTACAAATGCAGAAGACGGAATTGTACTTTTTATTTGGTTTTTCTTTAGTTATAAAATTTGGAGTCCGATTCAAACTTTAACCATATCGTAATATTTTTATTTAAATATAATTTCGTTATTAATAATTTTTCTAACCCTTGCATTAATGTTCTGCATACGGCACACCCATTCCAACTGATTTTCTTCTTTCAGTTGCTCGGTTACACCTTCTGCGTTTTTCATCTGGTCAACAAGAGTGTCAAACATATCTCTTGCCTGAGTTTCGACTTCAGCACAGTGCTGATAGAGTTTGCCTTGGGTAAGCAGTGTTGTAAATAACGCCTTTTTATTTTTTAGCAAATAATCCTTATGTAACATTCCCCATTTACCAAGCCTGACACTTGCTTCTTCGGGCGGTAAGATAAAGTTAGGAATGTTGAAATCTCCAACTTGTCTATATTGAATATTTGTATTGCTTTTCATAGGGCATTCATCCTTTCGTATTCTTAACAAATGTATCGTATATAAATTTTGCACCAAGTCTAAAGCCTGATATAAAGCTGTCAGCGTTACTTGTTATTGAAAACTCAATATATGCACTTATATAGTTTTGAAACAGCTCTTTATCCTCACCAGCGAGTCTTGCTGTGAGTTGTTCTTCTTTCTCGGCAAGATTGCTCAATTTCTTCTTGAGCTTGGGTGTTAATTCTGAATTGACATCTTGCGGCTCAATGTTACCGTAATAAAAATCTTCAATAATATTTGACATTATGTATTCCTCCATATGTTTCTCTATTAAGCAACAGCAGGAGTGCAGAATACTATGTTTGAAGCCGGTTTTGCTTATATTTTGAGTAAATCCCTTATGAACACTCGCACCAAAAAAGACTGAAAACTAAAGGTTTTCGGTCTTTTTCTTTTATTGCTTTAGCTGTTGATTGGTGATATAATCAACTCGACAAATAAGAATTTGTAGGTGCGTGCAATGAACCTAATAGAATTAACTCGCAAGAACGATATTTTACAAACATATGAGATTTACAAACACTGTATGTTTATGCCTACCGAAGAAAAGTTTAATAAGAAAGTAGAACAATTTCTGAATAATAACTCTGTAAAAATCTTTGCTTGTTTTAGTCACGGAAAGAT
>JAZLEL010000013.1:0-5616 GCA_045615265.1 Clostridia bacterium
CCCGACTTGGAAAACCAGCTCGAATATACGTCAGCAGTACCGCAGAGCGTGACAGGGACTGCAGGCTGGTGCACCTTTACAGTAGAGGGATATTATAATTCCAATCCTGAAACGGTAAACAAAAGTGTCAGCGACTGCCTGTTTGTGGCATATGCGGAAACAGACGATAACATCAAGCCGCTTTCTCCAAGTGAAGCAATGCAGCTTCAGGCGGAGTTTGAGAGTGTTATTCCTAATGTGCGTGAGCTTGTAAAGGGTACCGAGGAAAAGATGGCAGAGTTTTACCAAAACTGGACTTTATGGGAAAACTACGATGATACAAAGCTTTACAAAAAGGGCAATAAAGTTACCTTTGAAGGACAGTCATATGTGTGCATAGAAGATGTTATCGGCGTATCACCTGTAAACACTGATTTCTGGTTTATGATAGCAAGCCGTGGCGAGCGGGGACAGATGGGAAATCAGGGACTTCAGGGCATAACAGGTGAAAGAGGCGAGAAAGGAGACAAGGGAGATAAAGGTGACAAAGGCGAGAAAGGTGAAAAGGGTGACAGGGGCGAAAGAGGCATTAATGCAAGCGTGGTTCCCTCAAACGGATTTTACACCTTTTCAGTAGATGAGAATGGCGATTTGTGGCTTCATTACCCCGATTCTTCCGATGCTCCTGATGCTAAATTAAATGAAGACGGCGAGCTTATAATTACGCTTGACGGTGCAAAGAAAAGCTCTTTTAACGTAGGCAGGGTGCTTGGAAATACGGGTATTCAAGGTGCAGACGGCTATACTCCTAAAAAAGGCATTGATTACTGGACAAACGAAGACAAGGCCGAAATAAAAGGCTACGTTGAAGAAGCTATTTTAGGAGGTGCTTGGTAATGAGTGTAAATGAGAAAATGACCGCTATTGCTGACAATATCCGCAGTAAAACAGGTGGCACAGAATCACTAAACCTTGACGATATGGCAAGCGGTGTTAATGAGGTTTACGAGGCAGGAAAAAAAGCAGAGTATAACGAATTTTGGGACAAATACAATTTAGGTGTACAACGTGCATTTGCAGGTTCTGGGTGGACTAAAGAAACATTTAAGCCGAACAGAGATTTTATAGCTAATAATTATTGCTTCTATTACCACGCATGGCAGAATGAAAGCTATGATTTAGCAGAACAACTCAAAAGCCTCGGAGTAAAGATATTGAGAGCAAATGCTACGCAAACTTTTTATTATGCCTGGTTTAGCAGATTACCCATATTAGATTTTTCTAAGTACGCAGGAATGTTTGATAGAACTTTCAGGGATATGGCAAACCTCGTAACCATAGACAAGATTATAATGCCTCCTGAAGGATCTGTCGCCAGCTTTAATCAAACATTTCAGGATGCTTCAAAACTTAAAAATATAACCTTTGAGGGTGTTATTGATAAGAGCATCAGTTTTTCGGCTAGTCCGCTCACTGTGGAGAGTCTGAAAAGTATTATATCTTGCTTAAAAGACTTTGCAGGAACGAGCAGCCAATATACGTACACTGTAACTTTTAAAACATCTGCTTTTAATGCTCTTGAAGAAGAGGGAACAACAGCGGAGTATAACGGCGTGGCGTGTACCTGGGCAGAACTTATAGACAATAAAAAGTGGAATCTTGTTAAGGCGTAAGAGGTGGAGAAATGTATAAAATAATTGAATCAAAAATAGAGAACACAATCTTTGAAGCGAGAGAAGAAAACGGACAAATATTGTCATATCGCATTACGCCGAAAGAGGGCTATAAGCTTCACGAAATAACGCTTGACGAAAACATTACCGATGAATATGGAAACGAAACGGGCGAAATAAGAGAAGGCTTTACAACGTCATATATAACGGCAGGTACCGATTATGATTTTGAGAAAAACACGAGGCAAATTTATGCCGTGAAGGAGGGGTGAAGATGAACGGCGTAACAGTAAAAAACTTTATTTTAATTGCAGTATCTGTTATAGGAGGCTTTTTTGTGGATTTTGTGGGCGGAGTTGACACAATGCTAAAAGCACTGATTATATTTATGCTTGTGGACTACATAACGGGGCTTATGGTAGCTTTTATATTTCACAAATCAAGAAAGACAAAAAGCGGCGGTGCAAGCAGCAAGGAAGGGTTTAGGGGCATTGTGAAAAAAATGTGCATACTTCTTCTTGTGGGGCTTTCACACGAGCTTGATTTGATAATGAGGGTGGACTACATAAGAGCAACAACAGTTATATTCTTTTTGGCAAACGAGGGACTTAGTGTGCTTGAAAATGTAGGACTGATGGATATTCGTTATCCCCAGTTTTTAAAGAAGGCGTTAGAGGTTCTTAAGGAAAAGGGAGATGAAATAAATGAATAACCTACCCGAAAAATTTACAATACCTAAAGACAGAATCCCCCATCCCTTCCCGCAGGGAGTGATAGGGGCGTGTGTTGCCTGTTCGATAACTAAAATACTTGAGGTTATAAACTACATAAAAACAGGCGAATACGTGGAACTTTCTAAAGGGTACACCTATGGCAGACATAATCATCCTAATAAAACGCAAGGCGGTATGGATTACGACTATGCGTTGGAGAGCCTTTTAAAATGCGGAAGTGTACCCGCCGATATGTACACCTATTATGACGAGATGCCAGAAATCCGTGACAGGCTTTTTAAGTCGGACAGGTTTGACGAACTTGAAAAGGAAGCGGAAAAAACAAAGATAAAAGCATGGGAGAAAATCGAGGGAAATATTTATAAGTTTGATAACATCAAAAAGTTTTTGTGCGAGCATCAGATGCCATTAATCGGCAATATGCGTGGAAGCACACCGCACAGTGTTGTCATAGTAGGCTATGACGGAAAAAAGCTTCTTTATCAGGATCACGATGTAAAAGGGGATATTTTGCCAATCTCTCATAATAAGATTAATTATGCATATTATATTGATGGAGGGATAGAAGAGATGAGCAGTTTCAAGTGCTATAATATTGAAGAATTTAAAGAGTACATAAAATTAATGAATGTTTCAAGAAACATAAGCCGTATCCAGCTTCACCATACATATTCGCCCAATTACAAACAGTTTACGGGGGATAACCATATTTCGCTTCAGACAAGTATGCGTAACTATCATATAAAGACAAACGGCTGGTCTGACATAGCTCAGCATTTTACGATTTTCCCCGATGGAATAATCGTATCGGGAAGAAGTATGGAGATGATCCCTGCAGGAATTAAGGGTGCAAATACAGGTGCAATTTGTATTGAATGTATAGGAAATTTTGACAAAGGCGGAGATGTGATGAATGAAAAACAGAAGGCATCTCTTGTCGCAATGTTAAAAATCCTTATAGAAAAATTTTCCCTTCATGCAAAGGATGATGTAACCTATCATTGCTGGTGGTCATCAAATGGTGCATCGCTTGGGGATTACAACAAAGAAAAATCTGTAAAAAGCTGCCCTGGCACAGCCTTTTTCGGCGGAAACAGCCGTGCAGCGTTTGAAAAGAATTTGCTTCCTTTAATTGACAGCAGCGTAAAGAAACCGCAGGAGGAAATACAGACAATGCCCGAAATAAAAAATATTGTCTGTGGGCTTTATAACGCAGGAATACTAACCGACACCGCACTTTGGATAAAAAAGTGCAGTGAGGATATAAATGTTTACTGGCTTTGCCGTAAGGTGGCAAAGCACATAAAATCCCTGTAATTATAGTTGTCGTTAAGAAGATGCAAGGTTTATTATGAACCTTGCGTCTTTTTGATGCAAAAAAATTTGAAATTTCACATTTTTTTTAGAAATACCTCTTGACAAATTCTCTTAAAGCAAGTATAATAGGTCAAGTCAGCGGATAACAAGCGTATATCACGCATCGGCATCTGACGTGACAATGTATCCGGCCCGGTAGTTCAGTTGGTTAGAACGCCAGCCTGTCACGCTGGAGGTCGAGGGTTCGAGCCCCTTCCGGGTCGCCAATTTTGCTGCCCTAGCTCAGTTGGCAGAGCACTTCCTTGGTAAGGAAGAGGTCGGCAGTTCGAATCTGCTGGGCAGCTCCATATTTGTGCCATTAGCTCAGTTGGTAGAGCACCTGACTCTTAATCAGGGTGTCCAGGGTTCGAGTCCCTGATGGCGCACCAAAACAGAAAGCATACCATTTGGTATGCTTTTTTGTTTTGCCTGTGTGCCAAAGTGACTCGAACCCTGAGAGGGATTTTCTCCGTTTTTAACTTGAAATTTTTCTTTGAATAATATATAATAAATTGTGAAAAATGTCTGGGGGGAAAAATATGAAAAACTGCTATTCCTATTTCGAGAATAAAGAATGTGAATACTTCCCCTGTCATAAAACAGAGGGCGATTTTTTCAATTGTCTTTTCTGTTATTGCCCATTATATTCTATGGGCGATAAATGTGGCGGAAATTTTGTTTATTCGGACGATGGCATTAAGGATTGCTCTCATTGTCTTTTGCCCCACGTGGAGGGCGGGTATGAGCACATAATTTCAAGATGTCCCCATTTTTGCAAAGAAACTGCTCGTAAGAAAGTGTGATTTTGATGAACTATAACTACCATACGCATACATCTCTGTGCGGCCACGCAACAGGGTCAATGGAGGAATATGTAAGGCGTGCAATAGAGTGCGGTATCAAATATATGGGCTTTTCCGACCATATCCCTTATAGCTTTGCAGACGAATTTGCAAAAGGGAAAAGAATGACCTCTCAGGAGGCTTACGGATACATTTCGGAGGCAAAAGCCCTCAAAGAAAAATACAAGGATAAAATAGATATTCACATAGGGTTTGAGATGGAGTATTACCCCGAAAGATTTAATGAAATGCTCTCCTATGCAAAAAAGCTTGGGGCAGAATATCTTATACTCGGTCAGCATTATATGAATGGGGTTTTCACGGGAGGCTCTCATGTAATAAGCGGCACTGATTCACCCGAAAATCTCAAAAATTATGTAGACGAAGTAATTACCGCTATGGAAAGCGGGGTCTTTACCTATATTGCACACCCTGATATGATAAATTTTGTGGGAGATTGCGACCTGTACGAAAAGGAAATGAGAAAGCTTTGTATTGCTTCAAAGCGTACGGGTGTGCCACTGGAAATAAATGCACAGGGAATTGTGGACAACCGCATCTATCCCGCTGAACGCTTCTGGGCAGTAGCAGGCGAGGTAGGATGCCCCGTAACCTTTGGATTTGATGCACACAGTGTTGACACTGTTTATAATAAAGATGCCGTTTTGGAGGCAAGGCGGTTGATTGAAAAATTCAATCTTAATTATATAGGGAAACCGTTTATAAGAGAAATTCAGTAAAAATGAGGTATCTTTCATAGTGAAAGGTACCTTTTTTCATTGACAAATATCGTTATATAAGGTAAAATATACTACAATGGCTAAGCACACGGGAGTCGAACCCCATATGGTTTTAAAATAGAAATTTCCAATAATACTGCAGAAAATTCCACAAATATACGTCAGTATTATTTTTGAATTTTCTTTGTCTTATATTAAAATTTCTTATTTTAAAACTCTTCGACCTTAAACGCAGAGAAATTTAGTGCAATTTTGATGCGAAGGACGAAGATAGGCTGACGCCTTTCGAGGA
>JAZLEL010000014.1:0-12712 GCA_045615265.1 Clostridia bacterium
AGAGGAAGAAGCTTAAGAAGGGGACTTTCGGCTATGACAGATGGAAGAAAAATTGCTACCGTAACCCAGATTAACAACTACATAA
This sequence comes from Clostridia bacterium, assembly GCA_045615265.1. Classification (GTDB taxonomy): domain Bacteria; phylum Bacillota; class Clostridia; order UMGS1883; family UMGS1883; genus UMGS1883. The sequence continues at coordinate 86 of JAZLEL010000014.1, forward strand.
AAGCTATTTTTGAAAAGGTCCCTGTTTTGCAAAATATTTGGATTAAGGGAGAAATAAGCAATTTTAAACTGCATTCATCGGGACATATATATCTGACCCTTAAGGACGACACATCCGTGCTTAAGGCAGTGATGTTCAGAAATGCTGCCTCAACACTTAAATTTAAGCCCGCTGACGGAACGAAGGTGCTGGCAAGAGGGCGTATAAGTGTCTATGAAGCAGGCGGTCAATATCAGATGTATATAGAAGAAATGGAAGCTGAAGGAACAGGCGACCTTTATGCTAAGTTTGAGGCGTTAAAGAATAAACTTTCAGAAGAAGGATTGTTTGATGAATCCAAAAAGAAGCCTATTCCAAGATTTCCTGAAACTATTGGTATCGTAACAAGTCCTACCGGGGCAGCAATACGTGATATGATAAATGTATTGAAAAGAAGATGCCCCATGGTAAAGGTTGTAATATACCCTTGCCTTGTGCAGGGAAATAGTGCCGCTCAAAGCATAATAAACGGAATAGAATATTTCAATAAAGAAAGAAAAGTAGACGTTATTATCACAGGTCGTGGTGGTGGCTCCATAGAAGATTTATGGGCGTTTAACGAAGAAATAACGGCACGTGCGGTAGCAGCGTCAGATATTCCTGTTATATCTGCGGTGGGACATGAGATAGATTTTACCATTTGTGACTTTGTGGCAGATTTGCGTGCACCGACACCATCTGCTGCTGCTGAGCTTGCAGTTCCCGATATAACAGAGTTAAAAAGCAGTATCGCATCATTAAAAACAAGGATGTCTGTTTTGCTAAAGAATAAAGTTCAGATGCAAGCAAGGCAGCTTGAGCTTATTTCAAAGCGTAGTGGCTTAACTAATTTTAACAAATTCCTCCTTGATAAAGAACAAACTATCGATACACTTTTTGACAGATGCCTGATTTCGTATAAAAACAATATTGATATTTCGGAAAAACAATTTAATGCACTTTGCGGAAAACTCTCTGCTCTTAATCCGTTAGCCGTTTTTGAACGAGGATATTGCACTGCGACTAAAAACGGTGAAACTATTAATAGTATTTCACAGGTTGACGAGGGAGATAATATACTTTTAAGATTAACTGACGGTGTAGCTGAATGTAGCATCACCGAAAGGAGGAATTTAGATGAAATTTGAAGAAGCAATGAAAGAACTTGAAGAAACCGTAAAAAAGCTTGAAAGCGGAGAGGTAACCTTGGAAGAATCAATGGAGCTTTTCGAAAAAGGTGTGAATCTTTCCCGCCAATGTCAAAAATTATTGGGAGAAGCACAACTCAAGGTTACAAAGCTTATTGCGGAAAGCGATACAGAAGTTGATTTTGATACGGAGAACATATAAATGGAGTTTAAAGAAAGATTTGACGCATATTTAAATACAATCAACTCATATTTACATAACTTGCTTGATACGAAGCAGGGAAGCACCTATGAAGCAATGAAATATAGCCTTTACGCAGGTGGAAAAAGAATTCGACCAATGCTTTCCCTTGCTTGTTGTGATGCATTAGACGGGGATGATAAGGCGGCACTTTGTTACGGTTGTGCAATCGAGATGATTCACACATATTCACTGATACACGATGATTTGCCGTGCATGGATAACGACGATTTAAGGCGTGGAAAGCCTACAAACCATATTGTCTTTGGCGAGAATATGGCAGTTCTTGCAGGTGACGCACTTTTAAATCTTGCTTGCGAGAGCGTTGTTAAATCCAATGTTCAGGATGCAGCCTCTAAAATAGAGGCACTAAATATAATTTATTCTGCTTCCGGTGCCGATGGAATGATTGGCGGTCAAGTTTTGGATATAGTTGCCGAAAACAAAGACATAAGTGCCGAGGAACTTTTAGTATTACACCAGAAAAAAACAGGTGCACTCATTAAGGCGTCTGCTGCACTTGGGTCAATTTCAGCCGGAAGAGACAGCAATTTATTTTCCGATTACGCTTCCTCTTTGGGATTAGCTTTCCAAATACGTGACGATATTTTAGACGTTGAGGGAGATATAGAAACCTTCGGAAAGCCCATTAAGAGTGACGAAAAAAATAATAAAACTACCTACGTTTCGCTTTTCGGCATCGATGGGGCGAAAAAAAGGCTCTGCGAAGAAACCGACAAAGCTATCTCTTCAATCGAGTTTTTAGGGGAGAAAGGACAGTTTTTAATAGAACTTGCTCTATACCTTTTAGAACGAAAGAATTAAATCGATGACATTTTTGTATATTTTACAGAATGGAGATAAATATGTTTAACAAGCTTGCGTTTATTGAAGAAAGATATGAAGAGCTTTCGAAAAAAATCAGTGATCCGGAAATTATAGCAGATCAAAATCGTTGGCGTAAATTATGTAAGGAAAACTCGGATATTACTCCAATAGTTGAAAAATACCGCGAGTATAAGGCCGCAACAGAGGCAATCAACGATGCAAAAGAAATGTTTGAAGAAAACACGGATAAAGATTTTGAGGAAATGCTTCTCAATGAAATTGAAGAAAATAAAGAAAAAATCTTAAATATAGAGGAAGAGCTTAAAATCCTTCTTTTACCAAAAGATCCTAACGATGAAAAGAACGTTATTGTAGAAATACGTGGCGGCACTGGCGGTGAGGAGGCTGCTCTTTTTGCCGGTTCTCTCTTCAGAATGTACAGTATGTATGCAGAAAACAGGAACTGGAAAATTGATATTATGAACTCTAACCCCACAGAACTTGGGGGGTACAAGGAAATTACCTTTACAGTCGAGGGTGTTGGTGCTTATAGCCGTCTTAAGTATGAAAGCGGCGTACACAGAGTCCAAAGAGTTCCCGAAACGGAATCAGGCGGAAGAATTCACACAAGTGCTGCAACGGTAGCCGTTCTTCCTGAGGTAGAAGAAGTTGAGTTTGAAATCAATCCTAATGATTTGCGAATAGATGTCTTCCGCGCCGGCGGTCCGGGGGGACAGTGTGTAAATACCACAGACTCCGCAGTACGAGTTACTCATATACCCACGGGACTTGTAGTTTCCTGTCAGGACGAAAAAAGCCAGCATAAGAACAAGGATAAAGCACTGAAAGTTTTGCGAAGCCGTCTTTATGAATTTATGGAGGCACAACGCAACGATGCTATCAGCAAGGAAAGAAAAAGCCAAGTTGGCAGCGGTGACAGAAGCGAGAGAATACGTACGTATAATTTTCCGCAGGGTAGAGTCAGCGACCATAGAATTAATCTTACTCTATACAAAATTGATTCTATTATGAATGGGGAACTTGATGAAATTATAGATTCGCTTATAACGCATTTCCAAAGCGAACGTCTTAAAAATAACGAAGAATAGGTGATATAAAATGGAAAAACATCGTTCACAGGTAAAATTAACAAAAATAATCAAAGAGTTTCACCTTGAGATTATTTCTTCACCTGAAAATCTGGAAGAAGTATTAATCCATTCCAGCGATGTACACAGACCCGGAATTCAGCTCAGCGAAGGTTTTTTTGATTACTTCGACAATGAACGGATTCAGATTTTGGGAAAGGTTGAGCATTTCTATATGCTCGAAAAGACTTCTGATGAACGCAAAACAGCTTACGAAAAGCTTATGTCAAGCGGGATCCCTGCAGCCGTTGTTACCAGAGGACTTGACATTCCTGATGAACTTCTTGAAGCAGCTAAAAATTATAATGTTCCGCTTTTAAGAACAGAAGACAGTACATCTTCTTTTATGGCAGCCCTTATTGCATCGCTTAATCTCTCTTTAGCGCCTTGCGTAACACGTCACGGTGTCTTGGTTGAGGTTTATGGTGAAGGTGTTCTCTTATTAGGGGAAAGCGGTGTAGGCAAGAGCGAGACAGCTATTGAGCTTATCAAAAGAGGTCACCGTCTTGTTGCTGATGATGCGGTTGATATCAGAAGAGTTTCAGCAAAAACCCTTGTTGGAAGCTCACCTGAAATTATTCGACACTTTATTGAGCTTAGGGGTATCGGCATTGTAGACGTTAAGAATATTTTTGGTATGGGTGCAGTAAAAAATACCGAGAATATTAACCTTGTAATAAATCTTGAAATCTGGCAGCAGGGTAAAAATTATGAGCGTCTGGGACTTGATAAAGAAGTTACAAACATTCTGGGAATTGATGTACCCTCACTTACAGTTCCGGTAAGACCGGGTAGAAATCTTGCAGTTATCATCGAAGTTGCTGCGATGAACCATCGTCAACAGAATATGGGATACAACGCTGCTGCAGAGCTTAACGAAAGGCTTACAAAGCAGATGCAGGGAATAGAGTTATCTGGAAGCGACTTGTTTTAAAAGCTTTTTTGAAAGGAATACTTATATGCTTAAGGAACTTGCAACAGTTATTGACCAAAATAAAATTAAAACAAACGTTCCGATGTCTGAAAATACTACATTTAAGACGGGTGGTAATGCAGATATCATAGTCTATCCAACCACTTTGCAGGAAATCAAAGATGTAGTTGAATATTTTTATGAATGTAAAACAGATTACTATGTTTTAGGAAACGGAAGTAACCTTCTTGTAAGTGATAATGGAATAAAAAAACCTATTATATGCTTAGGACACAATTTTTCCTCAATAGATGTATTTGAGGATTGTATTACAGCTAAAAGCGGTGCATTTCTCTCTGCCATCTCAAAAAAAGCTGCTGATGAGTCGCTTAGAGAATTTGAATTCGCCGCGGGGATTCCAGGAACCTTAGGTGGAGCCTTGATGATGAACGCAGGTGCGTACGGCGGAGAAATGAAAGATGTTGTTGAAGCTGTAAGTTTTTTGGATTCAACTGGAAAAGAATATGTGGTTAGTGGGGAAGAAATGGAGTTTTCTTACAGAAAGAGTGCTCTATCCGACACAGACTGCATAATTACAGGTGCAACCTTAAAATTGCAATACGGAAACAAAGAGGAAATCAATGCAAAAATGGCAGACCTTGCGGCTAGAAGACGCGAAAAGCAACCTTTGGAGTACCCGAGTGCAGGAAGCACGTTTAAACGCCCCACAGGCTATTTTGCGGGAACACTTATTGAAAGCTGTGACCTTAAAGGAAAATCCTTCGGCGGGGCTCAGGTCAGCGAAAAACATGCTGGGTTTATTATTAACAAAGGCAATGCAACAACAGATGATATATGCAATTTAATAAACTATGTTAGAGACACTGTCTATCAAAAGCACAAGGTAATGCTTGAAACAGAAGTTAAGTACTGGGACTGATAAAAAATCAAGGGGTGATTTTATGAGATTTGTTATTATTACAGGAATGAGCGGAGCAGGTAAAACACAGGTAATGCACTCGCTGGAGGATATGGGATATTACTGTATAGATAATATGCCCGTTGCTTTTTTGTTACCTCTTGCTAAAATGTGCAACGACGAGAGTAAAAAATTTAAGAATGTTGCCGTGGTAGTTGATATCAGGGGCGGAGATGCATTACTTGAAATTGATGAAGCTCTTGCATCCTTTGATGAAAACAAAATACCTTATGAAATACTATTCCTTGAATCTGAAGAAAGTGTTATTGTTAAAAGATATAAAGAAATCAGAAGAAAACACCCTCTTTCACCTGAAGGAAGTATCGAGGAGGGTATCGTACTTGAAAGAGATAAACTTTCTGGTCTTAGAGGTCATGCCACAAAAATTATAGATACCTCCCGTCTTTTAACAAGAGAATTGAAATATATGATCCGTGAATATTATGGAGATGATTCTGACAAGAACTACTTTAAAATTCAGGTACAGTCCTTTGGCTTTAAATATGGCATACCACGTGATGCTGATTTAGTTTTTGACGTAAGATTTTTACCAAATCCTTTTTATGTACCCGAACTTAAAGAACATAACGGAACTGAAAAGGAAGTATCCGATTTTGTATTAAAATACCCCCAGACAAAAGAATTCTTACAAAAGCTTGATGATATGCTTACTATGCTTATACCTCACTATATTGAGGAGGGAAAAACAGAGCTTGTTATAGGAATCGGATGCACAGGAGGAAAACATCGAAGTGTCACGATAACAGAAGAAATAGCATCCTGTTTGAACAGGAAGGAATTTAAGACTTTTACACGACACAGAGATATGCAAAAGGATTGATTCTATATGCCTAAAATATCATTTTCACAAGAAGTGAAGGACGAACTTTGCGAAGTTAAGTTTAAAAGGGAAGAGGCATTATCCGAGCTTTCCGCAATGATTCTCTTTGGAGAAAATATCGTAAACGACATAATTACCCTTCGTACTGAGCACGCTAATATTGCGGCAAGGATACAACTATTATTTCGCAAAGCAATAGAAGAAGAGGTTTCTATTGATATTGTAAAGGGACGCAGAAATTATGGCATATGCATCTCCTCTGATATTACAGAAAAGGCGGGTGTATATTTTTCTGACGATGGAGAAATTGCACTTGACGAGGATATTTACGAATCAGAAAGTGCTAAAAGAGCTTTTTTAAGAGGAGCTTTTTTAATCAGCGGAACGATTGCCGAGCCGAAAAAAGGATATTCGTGCGAGCTTTTCACATACAATGAGAATATGTCCTATCTTTCCGCCGAAATTTTGGAGAGTTTCGGTATAAAGGCAAATACTGTGAAGAGAAATAATTATTATGTTACTTACCTCAAAGATAAAAACTCAGTAAATGATTTCCTTAATATTGTGGGAGCGCATCGACTGATGATGGATTTTATGGTCACTCAAATAGAAAAAGACGTTAAAAACCGAAATAACCGCACCCTAAATTGCCAGACAGCTAATTTAGACAGAACAATTTCTGCATCAGCACAACAGTGTAAAGCCATATTGAACTTAAAAAAACGTCCTGTATGGAATACATTGGATGAGGAAACAAAAAAGCTTGCTGAACTCAGACTTGAATTTTTTGACCTTTCTCTTACTGCAATTGGGAAAAAAATGTCACCCCCAATGACTAAAAGCAGTGTTAACAGACGCATGAAAAAGCTTATTGATTTAGCGGAGGAAAAGTAATATGTTCACACATTTACACGTACATAGCGAATATAGCTTACTTGATGGAATGTGCCGCATTAAGGATCTGCCAAAGCGTGCAAAAGAACTGGGGCAGACTGCCATTGCATTGACAGACCACGGGGTGATGTATGGCGTTGTAGATTTTTATAAGGCTTGTAAGGCAGAAGATATTAAGCCGATAATCGGTTGTGAAGTATATACAACAAATGACAGATTAGATAAAAGTGGAGGCCGCGGAGAGAATGAAACAAATCACCTTCTTCTGCTTTGTAAAAACGAAGAAGGCTATAATAATTTAATTCAAATAGTATCAGCAGGATTTGTTGATGGATTTTATTATAAGCCTCGTGTTGATATGGAAATCCTCAAAACACACAAGGGCGGATTAATCGCACTTTCTGCCTGCCTTGCCGGTGAAATCCCAAAGGCACTTCTTGCAGGTGATTTTTCTAAAGCAGAAAATATTGTAAAAGAATATAAAGAGTTGTTTGACGAGTTTTACATCGAACTTCAAGACCACGGCATTGAGGAACAGAGAAAGCTCAATCCTCTGCTTGTAAAGCTTGCAAAAGACACTAATACGCCCTTAGTAGCAACAAACGACGTTCATTACATAAATTCAAGCGATGCCAAAAATCAAGATGTTCTTATATGTATTCAAACAGGCAAAACTCTTGATGAAGACAATAGGATGCGGTTTGAAACAGAAGAGTTTTATTTAAAAAGCGAAGAACAGATGAAAGAACTTTTCAAATATGCACCCGAAGCAATAGAAAATACCGCACTCATAGCAGAAAAATGTAATTTTGATTTTACGTTCGGCGAAAGGCATCTTCCTCAATATGCAGTTCCCGGAGGTAAAGATCCTTTTGAATATCTTACCCTTTTGTGTAATGAGGGTTTAAATACACGCTATCAAAACCCTACTGAGGAACATCGCGAACGCCTAAATTATGAATTAAGCGTTATAAAACAAATGGGATTTATTGATTACTTCCTTATAGTCTGGGATTTTATCAATTATGCAAAGAGCAATGGGATACCTGTGGGCCCCGGAAGAGGAAGTGCTGCTGGAAGTATTGTTTCCTATGTTCTTGGAATTACAGATATTGAACCATTAAGATATAATCTGATTTTTGAAAGATTTCTTAATCCGGAAAGAGTCAGCATGCCCGATATTGATATTGACTTTTGTCCTAAACGCAGGGGCGAGGTCATAAATTATGTAATAGAAAAGTATGGTGCAGAAAACGTAAGTCAGATAGGAACCTTTGGCACAATGAAAGCAAGAGGTGCAATAAGAGATTGCGGACGCGTTATGGGCATTCCATACGGAGAAGTTGATGCCGTTGCAAAAATGGTTCCTATGGATTTAGGAATGACGCTTGATTTAGCACTTGAAAACCCGAAACTAAAACAGGCATACGAATCTTCTCAGCAAATTAAAAATCTTATTGACACAGCAAAGGCGGTAGAGGGTCTTCCCAGAAATATCGGAACACACGCTGCCGGTGTAGTTATTGCAGGAAATAAGGTGTCAAGTTGTATCCCTTTACAGAGAAGCGATGATATTATTTCGACACAGTACACAAAAGATACTGTTGAAGAGCTTGGTCTTTTAAAAATGGACTTCCTTGGACTGAGAAACTTAACAGTTATAGAAGACACTGTAAAGATTGCAAAATCTATGGGTATCGATATTGATATGGCAAACATAGATTATAATACACCTGAAGTGTATGAAATGATTTCCCAAGGGGATACAGACGGTGTGTTCCAGCTTGAAAGCGGCGGAATGAGAGCTTTCATGAAAAGACTTGCTCCGCAGAATATAGAAGATATCACAGCAGGTATAGCCCTTTACAGACCTGGTCCAATGGATTTCATTCCTGAGTATATAAACAACAAAATGAATCCTGACAAAATCACTTATAAACATCCTCTGCTTAAAAACATTCTGGAAATGACATACGGATGTATTGTTTATCAGGAACAGGTTATGCAGATTGTGCGTACACTTGCAGGATTCTCTATGGGACGTGCCGATGAGGTACGCCGTGCAATGAGTAAGAAAAAAGCAAAAGAAATGCAAAGGGCACGAAGCAGTTTCATTTACGGAGAAGATAATGAGGACGGAAGCGTTCGCTTTATGGGTTGTATAAGAAACGGAATCGATAAGGCCACGGCAGAAAAGATATTTGACGATATGGATGCCTTTGCACAATACGCCTTCAACAAAAGTCACGCTGCGGCATATTCGTTTGTAACATACCAGACAGCCTATTTAAAATGTCTTTATCCCGCACAATTTATGGCTGCACTCATTTCCAGCGTAATGGATAACTCAAATAAGGTTGCGGCATATATTAACAACGCTACACAAAGAGGAATAAAGATTCTTCCCCCGGATATAAATAAGAGTACTGCAAATTTTTCTGTCGAGGGACAAAATATAAGATTTGGCCTTACAACCATTAAAAACGTAGGGGAATCTTTCATCCGCAAATGCGTAAAAGAACGTGAAACAAATGGAGAATTTAAGAGTCTGCGTGACTTTGCCTCGCGTATGGTGGGAGAGCTTAACAAGAGAAGTGTGGAATGCCTTATCAAAAGCGGTGCTTTTGATTCTATAAAGGGTTCACGTGCTCAAAAGCTTGCTGTTTTTGAAGAAATAATTGATTCTGAAACACGGGCAGGAAAAAATAATATTGCAGGACAGTTCTCTTTCTTTGGAGAAAATGAAAATAAAGATGATATTTTTCCCGAAAAGGTTTATGAATACTCAAAAAGAGAGCTTTTAAATATGGAAAAAGAGATTGCCGGAATATACCTTTCCGGACACCCTCTTGACGAATTTAGAGATGATCTCACGCAAATGAAATATCCCGAAATTGGAGAAATTACGTCTGAAGAAACAGAATATTCTGACGGTGGCGAAATCTCTGTTGTAGGAATAATTTCAAATAGACGTGATAAGCTCACACGTTCCAATACCAATATGGCATTCTTAACAATCGAGGACTTTACAGGTAGTGTAGAAGTAATTGTTTTTCCAAAAATTCTCTCAAAATTTGATTCCATACTAAACGAAAATTCAATTGTTATCCTTCACGGACGCCTGGATATTAAAGACGATGAGGGAGCAAAACTCATCATGGATTCTGCTGCACCTTTCACAGGCAAGAAAGAAAGTCTGACGCTTGTTTTGGATAATAGCCAACTTAAAATGCTTGATGAAGTAAAAGAAATAGTATCACGGCATATAGGGGCATATCCTCTTTTGATAAAGTGCAGTTACGGTGATATAACCGCAGAAAATATTCTTGTTGACGGAAGCAGTGAACTTATTCAAGAAATTAATATGTTGTTTAAAAAAGAAGTTGTGGATAAAAATAATACTTGAAATTCTTACAAAAATAGTATATTATTGCTTTTAGCGATATACTTGAAAGGAAATTATTTATGTGGACAACAGTTTATATGACGCAAAATATCGATACTGCAAGAGAAATGCGTAAAAAAATGGAAAACTGTAAAATTCTTGTTATGCTGCGTTCTATCAAGTTAAAAGATCGTGCAGGGGAGGATTGTTTTGAAATACTCGTTCCCAGTGCAGAACTTAAAGAGGCACTTGATATCATCATAGCTCAATGAAATAAGACAAAAATAACACTGCTCAGTATAGAGCAGTGTTATTTATTAATATATACTTGAAATATGAAACCATGTTTGATATAATCAGCAATAAAGAAGGTGTATATATGAATATCATATTAGTTGGTTGTGGCAAAACAGGCCATAAAATAGTTGAAATGTTAAGTAGCGAAAATGAACATAATATCACGGTAATAGACCTTCGCCAAAATATTGTTAACGAAATAGTCAACAGCTACGATGCCATGGGCGTTGTAGGCGATTGTATAAGTGCGGAAATTTTAGAGGAGGCAGGGGTCAATGATGCTGATATTCTCATCGCTGCCACAGGGAGCGATGAATTGAATTTCACAACTTGTCTTTTGGCAAAGAAAATGGGGAACTGTCAAACTATCGCAAGAATGAGAAAGCCTGAATATCGCAGGACTATTAATCTATTTAAGGATGATTTAGGCTTGGCACTTGTTATTAACTCTGATATTGCTGCAGCACAGGAAATTTCACGTGTATTGAAATTCCCCAATGCAATACAGATTGATACCTTTGCAAAAGGAAGAATAGAAATCCTGAGTTTTAAAATACCCCAGGATTCTTTACTGTGCAATTTAAAGCTTTCCGAAATGGCAAATAAAGTTGGTTTTGATATACTTGTATGCGGAGTTGAACGCGGTGATGATGTATTCATCCCTGACGGAAATTTCATTCTTCAACAAGGTGATGTAGTAAGTATTATTTCCACATATCAAAACTGTTCTCTGTTCTTTAAAAAAGTTGGACTTAAATCAAATAGGGTAAAAAACACTATCATTATAGGCGGGGGCGTAACAGGTTATTATCTCGCTGATATGCTGATACAATCAGGAATAAGCGTGAAAATCATTGAAATAAATGAAAAACGCTGCGAAGAACTTTCAGAACTTTTACCAAAAGCGACTATAATAAATGGCGATGGCACTGATAACACACTGCTTTTAGAAGAAGGGATAGAACACGCTGATTCCGTAGTTGCACTTACAAACGTTGATGAGGAAAATATTCTTCTTTCACTGTTCGCAAGGAGTAAATCTAATTGTAAACTCATCACAAAAATTAACAAAATAGCATTTGATGAAGTCATAAAAAAGCTTGACCTCGACACTATAATATATCCCAAAACTATAACTGCGGAGAATGTCGTGCGTTTTGTAAGGGCAAAGAATAATTCTCTTGGCAGTAGCAACATCGAGACTATGCATTTCATTTTAGACGGAAGAGCTGAAGCCCTGGAATTTAATATTAGAGATAATTCTCCGATAGTAGGGCAGTCTTTGCTTAATCTCAACATTAAAAAGAATTTTATTGTTGCTTGTATAAGGCGTAATGGTAAAATTATCATTCCTAAAGGTCAGGATACGATAGAAATAGGTGACACTGTAATAATAGTAACTACCAGAATTGGCAGTATAAAAGATATAAATGAAATTTTAGAAGGTTAATTGCTATGAATTATAAACGCATATTACACACATTAGGCATTGTACTTTGTTTTGAGGCTATTTTTATGATATTACCACTGATATGTGCGGTTATCTATAAAGAGCCTGTAGCCTTTGATTTTATAAAGAGTATTTTTATATGTATGTTTTTCGGGATTATTCTTTCCCGATTAAAGCCTGAAAATAAGAGCATCTACTCAAAAGAAGGTTTTGTGACAGTAGCTCTCTCATGGGTTGTTATCAGCATTTTCGGCTCCTTACCGTTTATCTTTTCAAAAGCTATACCGGGATTTTTTGATGCACTTTTTGAAACTGCCTCAGGCTTTACAACGACCGGTGCATCCATTCTCAAAGATGTAGAAATCCTTCCAAAATCAATTCTGTTTTGGAGAAGCTTTACACATTGGATAGGTGGTATGGGCGTACTTGTATTTTTGGTTGCACTCTTACCATTGTCCGGTGGGAGTAATCTTCATCTGATGAAG
>JAZLEL010000015.1:0-14528 GCA_045615265.1 Clostridia bacterium
AAACAGCTCTTATGACCTCTATCGAAGGTCACAGAGGGGAGCCTCGTCCTCGTCCTCCGTTCCCTGCAGTTAAGGGCCTTTGGGGCAAGCCCACAATCCTTAACAATGTTGAAACATACGCTAACATCCCTGTTATCATCAACAAGGGTGCAGAATGGTTCAATACAATCGGTACTGAAAAGAGTAAGGGTACTAAGGTATTCGCTCTCGGCGGTAAGATTAATAACACAGGTCTTGTAGAAATTCCCATGGGTACAACCCTCCGTGAAATTGTTGAAGAAATCGGTGGCGGCGTTCCCAATGGTAAGGCATTCAAGGCTGCACAGACAGGTGGTCCTTCCGGCGGATGTATCCCTGCATCTCTTATTGACACACCCATCGACTACGATTCACTTATTTCAATCGGTTCAATGATGGGTTCAGGCGGTCTTATCGTAATGGACGAAGACAACTGTATGGTTGATATTGCAAAGTTCTTCCTTGAATTCACAGTTGATGAATCCTGTGGTAAGTGTACACCCTGCCGTATCGGTACAAAGAGACTTCTTGAAATCCTTGATAAGATTACAAAGGGTAACGGTACTTTAGAGGACCTCGACCGTCTTGAGCTTCTTTGCCACAGCATTAAGAATGCGTCACTTTGCGGTCTTGGACAGACAGCTCCCAACCCTGTTCTTTCAACACTCCGATATTTCCGTGATGAGTATGTTGCACACGTTGTAGACAAGAAGTGTCCTGCTGGCGTATGTAAGGCTCTCACAAACTACTATATAGTTCCCGAAAAGTGTAAGGGCTGCTCCGCTTGTGCCAGAAAGTGTCCTGTTGGCGCTATCTCAGGCGAAATCAAGAGTCCCTTCACAATTGATACAGATAAGTGTATTAAGTGCGGTGCTTGTGTGGAAACATGTAAGTTCAACGCTATCATTAAGAAGTAAGAAAGGGGTGCAGAGAAATGGAAATGGTTAATTTAAAAATCAACGGTCAGGACGTATCTGTTCCTGCCGGTACAACAGTACTTGAAGCTGCTCGCATGGCTGGTATTGATATTCCCACACTTTGCTACCTTAAGGATGTAAGCCAGACAGGTTCTTGCAGAATGTGTCTTGTTGAAATTAAAGGTGGTAGAGCACTTCAGGCAGCTTGCGTATATCCCGTAGCTGAAGGCCTTGAAGTTTATACAAATACTCCCGCAGTAAGAAATGCCCGTAAGGTTGTATTGGAGCTTATCCTTTCTAACCACGACAGAAAGTGTCTTACTTGCGAAAGAAACCGTAACTGTGAGCTTCAGGCTCTTGCAGATGAACTCGGTGTAACAGATATCCATTACGAGGGTGTTAGAAACGAATACGATGTAGATGAGCTTTCTCCCTCTATCGTAAGAGATAACAACAAGTGCGTACTTTGCCGCAGATGTGTGCAGATGTGTAAGAACATCCAGACAGTTGGTGCAATCGATGCAATCGAAAGAGGTTTCAAAACTTCTATCGGCTGTGCATTTGAGAAGAGCCTTGGCGAAGTAAGCTGCGTAAACTGCGGCCAGTGTATTGCAGTATGTCCCGTTGGTGCACTTCGTGAAAAGGATGCAACAGATGACGTTTGGGCAGCTCTTGCAAATCCCGACAAGCACGTTGTTATTCAGGCTGCTCCTGCAGTAAGAGCGGCTCTCGGTGAAGAGTTTGGTTATGAAATGGGTACACCCGTTACAGGTAAGATGGCAGCTGCTATGAGAAGACTTGGCTTTGATAAGGTATTCGATACAGACTTTGCCGCTGACCTTACAATTATGGAAGAGGGAACAGAGCTTCTTCAGAGAATCCAGAATGGCGGAAAGCTTCCTATGATTACTTCCTGCTCTCCCGGATGGATTAAGTTCTGTGAACACAACTTCCCCGAAATGCTTGACAATCTTTCTTCCTGCAAATCTCCTCATGAGATGTACGGTGCAGTAATTAAGTCTTACTACGCTGAAAAGGCAGGAATTGATCCTAAGGATATTTTCGTTGTATCTGTAATGCCCTGTACTGCTAAGAAGTACGAGGCACAGAGAGAAGAGCTTTCTGTAAAGGGCCTTCAGGACGTTGATAGCGTTCTTACAACTCGTGAGCTTGCTAAGATGATTAAGCAGGCTGGTATCAGATTTACAGAGCTTCCTGATGAAGTATTCGATGATCCCTTCGGCGATGCTGCAACAGGTGCAGGCGTAATCTTCGGTGCAACAGGCGGCGTTATGGAAGCTGCAATAAGAACAGTTGCTGACATTCTTGACAACACAAGCCACAGTGAAATCGAATACGATGCAGTTCGTGGTGTTGAAGGAATCAAGATTGCTTCTGTACAGGCAGGCGGTAAGACCATCCGTGCAGCAGTTGCACACGGCCTTGGCAACGCTCGTGAACTTCTTAACAAGGTTAAGAGCGGTGAAGTGGAAGTTGACTTTATCGAAATCATGGCTTGTCCCGGCGGTTGCGTAAACGGCGGCGGTCAGCCTATCGTTTGCTCTAAGGATAGAATGGATAAGGATATCCGCGTTGAAAGAGCTAAGGCTCTTTACAGCGAAGATAAGGCTCTTGAATATAGAAAGAGTCACGACAATCCTTATATCAAGAAGATATATGAAGAGTATCTAGGAGAACCCGGTAGCCACAAGGCTCATGATCTTCTCCATACTCACTATATTGCTCGCGGCAAGCACTAATAAAGTAAAAAAAAGGTTGAACGGATTTCCGTTCAACCTTTTTGTGTTTTAATATGAAATCATTATAAAAAAAAGACCGCCAATTTTCTGCTGAAATTGACGGCCTTTTTTGGAGCTGGTGACAAGAATCGAACTTGCAACCTGCGGTTTACGATACCGCTGCTCTGCCTTTGAGCCACACCAGCAAATATAACACAACTATTTTACTAATTTTTCCGCTGTTTGTCAATAGTGAATGGGCAAAAAACTTTTGCAGAAAATAGCATTATTATACGAAATTCTTATTGTAATTTATAACTAGCTGTGTTAAAATATTATAATAGGATTTATATTGATTTCCGGGAGGTTATTATTTATGTTAGAAAGATTACAAGGCGGTGTTTATCTCTCATCAGACGGGAAAATTATCCCCGAAAATGAGGGGAAAGCCCTTTACAATGCTCCTGATCATGCCCGTGAGGGTACTATGAGCTATAAAATAATGCGTTCTCACTGTGTGAAGGAGAACCTGGACGGAAAGATGCGTATAAAATTTGACGCACTTATTTCCCACGATATTACATATGTAGGTATTATCCAGACAGCCCGTGCCAGCGGACTTAAGGAGTTCCCTGTGCCGTATGCCCTTACAAACTGCCACAATAGTTTGTGTGCCGTAGGTGGTACAATTAACGAGGACGACCATGTTTTCGGACTTTCTGCAGCAAAAAAATATGGCGGAATATACGTTCCTGCTAACCAGGCGGTAATCCATCAGTATGCACGTGAACAGATGGCAGGCTGCGGCAAAATGATTCTTGGTTCAGACAGTCATACACGCTATGGTGCAATAGGTACAATGGGTGTTGGTGAAGGTGGACCCGAGCTTGTAAAACAGCTCCTTTCACAAACCTATGATGTAGATGCACCAAAGGTAGTGCTTGTATATCTTGAAAACGCTCCTAAGAAAGGTATCGGACCTCAGGACGTTGCAATTGCACTTGTAGGCGAAACCTTCAAGGACGGTTTTGTTAAGAACTGCATCCTTGAATTTGCAGGTCCCGGCGTGAAGAATCTTTCTATGGATTTCCGTATCGGTATCGATGTAATGACTACTGAAACAACTTGTCTTTCTTCTATCTGGACAACAGATGAAAAGACAGCAGAATACCTTTCCATCCACGGAAGAAAAGACGAGTATAAGGAAATTAAACCCGAGGACGGTGCATATTACGACAAGGCAATTAAAATTGACCTTTCTAAAATTGAGGCAATGATTGCACTTCCATTCCATCCGTCAAATGCGTATACTGTTCACGAGCTTCAGGAGAACGCTTTTGATATTTTCCGTGAAATTGAGAAGAAAGCAAAAGAACAGTTCGGAGAGAAAGTAGATTTCTCCCTTACTGATAAAATAAAAGACGGTAAGATTATGATTGACCAGGGCGTAATCGCAGGCTGCAGTGGCGGTATGTATGAAAGCATCTGCGAGGCGGCTTCAATCCTTGAGGGAAGAAGCTGCGGAAACGGTTACTTTAACCTCAGTGTGTACCCCTCAAGCGTGCCGATTAACCTTGCACTTCTTTCAAACGGAGTTCAGGCAAAGCTTCTTGAAGCCGGTGCGGTATTTAAGCCCTGCTTCTGCGGTCCGTGCTTCGGTGCAGGAGATGTTCCCGCAAACAGTGCCCTTTCAATTCGTCATACAACCCGTAACTTCCCCAACCGTGAAGGTTCTAAGCCCTCTGACGGTCAGCTCAGCGGTGTTGCACTTATGGATGCACGTTCAATTGCTGCAACTGCGGCAAATGGCGGTGTTCTTACTGCGGCAACAGATATTGATTTTGAAAGCAAAGAATTCGCTTATAGCTTTGATAGCGGCGTATATGAAAAGAGAGTATATAACGGTTTTGGCAAGGCAGATACAAACGAAGAACTTCGTCTTGGACCAAACATCAAGGATTGGCCCAAAATGTATCCCCTTGGAGAAAATGTTCTTCTTAAGCTTGCTGCTGTTATCCATGATGATGTAACAACAACTGATGAACTTATTCCCTCAGGAGAAACGTCCAGCTATCGTTCAAATCCCATCAAGCTTTCAGAGTTTGCTCTTTCAAGAAGAGTTCCCGAATATGTATCACGCAGCAAAGCTATCCGTGATATGGAGGATGCTCGCCGTGAGGGTAACATTCCCACAGAAGTAATAAATGCACTTTCCGATTTCGGCGGGGAAGAAACAGCTAAGGTTACACAGATTGGTTCGTGTGTATTTGCGAAAAAACCAGGAGATGGTTCAGCACGTGAACAGGCAGCGTCATGTCAGAAGGTTTTGGGCGGTCTTGGAAACATCTGTTATGAATATGCTACCAAGCGTTACAGAAGTAACTGTATAAACTGGGGTATCCTGCCCTTTACAATTGACAAGGATACAGAATTTAACTATAATGACGGAGATTATGTGTTTGTACCCAATATCCGCAGTATAATAGAAAATAAGGAAGAAACTGCAAACGGTTACGTTATCAAGAATGACGGAAGCTATGATTCAATTAAGCTTAATATTGCAGGACTTACCGATGATGAAAGACAGATAATTCTCGATGGATGTCTTATGAACTACTATGCCGAAAGGATGAATAAAAATGACTAAAATCCCTATGAAAAACAAGATTGTCGAAATGGACGGAGATGAAATGACCCGTATTCTCTGGAAAATGATTAAGGATGAACTTCTTATTCCTTTTGTAGAGTTAAATACAGAGTATTATGATCTTGGTCTTAAATATCGTGATGAAACTGATGATCGTGTTACTTACGATGCGGGAGAGGCGATTAAGAAATACCACGTGGGTGTAAAGTGTGCAACAATTACACCTAACGCACAGCGTGTTGAAGAGTACAATCTTAAGGAAATGTGGAAAAGCCCCAATGGCACAATCCGTGCAATCCTTGACGGTACAGTTTTCCGTGCACCCGTGCTTGTAAACGGAATTAATCCTGCGGTGAAGAATTGGAAGAAGCCCATCACAATCGCAAGACATGCATACGGCGATGTTTATAAGGCAACTGAAATCAGAAACGATAAAAAAGGTAAGGCGGAGCTTGTTTTCACAAGTGAGGACGGCGAAGTAACACGCCAGACCATCTATGATTTTGAGTGCGGCGGTGTTATTCAGGGACAGTACAATAAGGATAGCTCTATTGAGTCCTTTGCACATTCATGTTTCACATACGCTCTTGATACAAAGCAGGATTTGTGGTTTGCTACGAAAGATACCATTTCCAAAAAGTATGACCAGACCTTTAAGCTTACTTTCCAGGACATTTTTGAAAAGGAATATAAGGAAAAGTTTGAAAAGGCAGGAATAGAGTATTTCTACACACTTATTGACGATGCAGTAGCACGTGTAATAAGAAGTGAGGGTGGATATATCTGGGCATGTAAGAACTATGACGGTGACGTTATGAGTGATATGGTTTCCACCGCATTTGGTTCTCTTGCTATGATGACAAGTGTGCTTGTAAGCCCTGATGGAAATTTTGAGTACGAGGCTGCACACGGAACAGTTACCCGTCACTATTACAGATATCTTAAAGGCGAAGAAACCTCAACAAACCCTGTTGCAACAATTTTTGCATGGACAGGAGCACTTCGTAAACGTGGTGAACTTGACGGAGAAACAGCACTTTGCGAATTTGCTGACAAGCTTGAAAAAGCCTGCATAGATACTATTGAAAGCGGTACCCTTACAAAGGACCTTGCAGGTCTTTGGGAAGGAGATACTCCCACAGTAGTAAATTCTTTAGACTTTATTTTAGCTATAAGAAAAAATCTTGAAAAAATGATGTAATCAGGATTTTAATAAATTTGCCTGGCACAGGGCGTAATTTGCCCTTGCCGCTAAAGGAGATAATATAAATGGATTTTACAGTATCAAACCGTATGTCAACCCTTAAAGGCTCGGCAATACGTGAAATGTTCAAGGCTATGGCTGACCCTACAATGATTTCACTTGCAGGGGGTAACCCTGCAGCAGAATTATTCCCGAATGAAATTCTTTCAGAAATAGCTGCAGATATTCTGAAAAATAATCCCGTGGGTGCACTTCAATATGGTATATCCGAAGGTAATGTTGCACTGCGTGAAAAAATCATTGAATTTGTAAAAGAGCGTGAGGGGATAGAGGTCTCTCTCGATGAAATTACAATTGTTTCAGGCGGTCAGCAGGCAATTGAAATTACAGCAAAAATTCTTCTTAATGAAGGCGACAGTGTCATTGTAGAAGCACCGTCTTTCGTAGGAGGACTTAATGCTTTTCGTTCCTATGGTGCAAACCTTATTGGTGTAGAGGTAGAAGAAGACGGAATAAATATAGAAAAGCTTAAAGAAGCTATTAAGAATAATTCCAATGTAAAGCTTATCTACACAATACCCAATTTCCAGAATCCTTCGGGTGTTACTATGAGTGTCGAAAAAAGAAAGGCACTTTATGAAATTGCCCGTGATAGTGGTATATTTATTATAGAGGACAACCCTTACGGAGAGCTTACATTTGACGGAGTTAAGCTTCCCACAATCAAATCCATGGATAGTGAAGGTGTTGTGCTTTACAGCGGTTCTTTCTCAAAGATTCTCGCTCCGGGACTTCGTCTTGGATATCTTATTGCACCTAAGAATTTCACAGAAAAAGCAGTTTTGGGAAAACAGGTTTCGGATGTTCATACACCCTGTCTTCCGCAGTTGCTTGCCCTTGAGTTTATGAGTCGCTATGATATTGTGGAGCTTATCGGCAAGATGAGAGAGCTTTACAAGAAAAAGTGCAATATTATGATTGAGGCAATGAAAGAATACCTTCCCAAGGAAATTACATACACCATTCCCGGTGGCGGACTTTTCGTTTGGTGTAATGCTCCCGGTGTTGATACACTTAAACTCAGCAAGGAATGTACCGAGGAAAAGGTTCTTATCGTGCCAGGTAATAATTTCGCAACAGACCAGAGTTTAGTGAACAATGGCTTCAGACTTAATTTTTCAACCATGCCCGATGATAAAATCGTTGAAGGTGTAAGAAGATTAGGTACAGTTCTTAAGAAATATTACAATTAAGGAGCTTTTGTTATGAAAGGCAGATTTATAGTATTTGAGGGAATTGACGGTGCAGGAAAAAGCACACAGATAGAAAAACTTCGCCAAAAGCTTGTAAGTGAGGGTAGAAAGGTGTTTATCACTGCCGAGCCTACACAGTCGGTTACAGGCGGAATTCTGCGTGACGCTTTGAGCGGAAACTATAAAAGAACCGCTGCTGAGCTTGCGGCAATGTTTCTTACTGACCGTATTTTTCATAATGTAAATGAGAATATCGGTATAATTCAGGCTTTGGAAAAAGGCTATGACGTAATTTCTGACAGGTACTATTATTCTTCCTTTGCGTATCAGGGACTTGACAGCGACATTGATTGGGTAATCAATATGAATCTTAACTGTCCTGATATCAAAAAACCTGATTTATGCATATTCTTAGACCTTGACGCTGAAAAATCGAAGTCAAGGATTGACACAAACCGTGCAACCGTTGAAATTTTCGAAAAGGAAGAAATCCTTAATAAGATAAGAGATAAATTTTTTGATGTATTTAAAAAACTTCCTTACGAAAATATACAGATTGTTGATGCATGGGGAACGATTGAAGAGGTTTCTGAAAGAATTAATGCAGTGGTAGACAAATTAAAGGAAGATAAAAGTGACAAAGATAATTAAAATTAATCCAACAAATATTGATATGGATTTACTCTCTCAGGCTGCTGATGTTATAAAACACGGCGGCCTTGTGGCTTTTCCTACGGAAACGGTTTATGGACTTGGTGCAGATACCTTTAATCAGAAAGCTGTTGAAAATATCTTCCGTGCTAAAGGGCGCCCTATGGATAACCCCCTTATATCACACATTGCCGATATAAGCGAGCTTGAAAAATTCGCAAGGGAAATTCCCGACAGTGCAGTAAAGCTTGCCAATGAATTTTGGGGAGGTCCGCTCACAATTATCCTTAAAAAGAGAGCTGGTATTCCCGATGCAGTTACGGCTGGACTTGATACTGTTGCAGTTAGACTTCCCAGCCATAGCGTAGCCAACGCTCTAATAAGGCTTTCGGGTACGGCAATCGCTGCTCCCAGTGCCAATCTTTCGGGAAGTCCCAGCCCTACCAATGCACAGCATTGTATAAAAGACCTTGACGGCAGGGTGGATATGATAATAGACGGTGGAAGTTCTATGATAGGAATTGAATCCACCGTAGTTGACCTCAGCGGTGAAGTTCCCGTGGTATTAAGACCGGGTGGAATCACCACCGAAGATATGCAGAGCGTTATCGGGGAAGTAATATACGGCGGTGAGGCAGAGGGTGCACCCAAGTGCCCGGGAATGAAATATACCCATTATAGCCCCGATGCAGAAGTTTTCCTTTTCAGGGATAGTTCATCTTTAAGGGAATACGGCGAAAACAAAAAAATATGTATTATTGCTAAAAATGCGGCAGAATATAATTTTGATGCTGATATTATATATGATGCAGGCTCTGATGATACGGAATATGCCGCACGGCTTTTCTATCTTTTACGTAAAGCAGATGAAGACGGTGCGGATATAGTTTTTGCACAGATGCCTGAGGACAACGGCATAGGAATCGCACTTAAAAACAGACTTTATAAATCTGCAGGGGGCAGAGTGATATGAGTAAGGATATTCTTTTTGTCTGCACGGGTAACACCTGCAGAAGCCCTATGGCAGAAGCTATATTTAACTCCCTTACGGACGTTGTGGCACAGTCGGCAGGAATTTCTGTCGGCATACCATCGGGTGCGGCAAAAAACGCTTGCATTGCCGTAGAAAAATATGGTGCATCCCTTGAAAATCATATTTCAACACAAATTACGTTAGAGGATTTGGAAGAATACAAGCTTATCCTCACAATGACCTCTTCTCAGCGGGATATGCTTCGAGGTTATGTAAATGATGATAAAATAATTACTCTGGCTGAGTTTGCAGGGGAAGATGGAGAAGTGTCTGACCCTTACGGCGGAAGTCTGGAGCTTTACGAAAAAACGGCGGAGCAGATACGATACTACATTCTTTGTGGTATAGTGAAAAACAGTGAGTGTGTTTTTGCACAAAACTCTGATCTTGACGCCATTTTAGAAATGGAAAATGAATATTTTGCCGACAGTTGGAGTGAAAATTCTGTAAAGCTGCAAATAGAAAATCAGAAAGTAATTGCAATAAAATTCGCTGAAAATCTTCTTGGCTACTGCATTTTTATGGTTGCGGCTGATGAGGGAGAAATCCTTCGTATCGCAACCCGTAAGGATATAAGGAAGTCAGGCCTTGGGAAAAAGCTTTTGACCTCGGTTTTAAGTGAAATGAAAAAATCGGGCGTAAACGAAGTCTTTTTGGAAGTGCGTGCAGGAAATGAAAGTGCAATCTCACTTTATAAATCAGTAGGATTCAATGAAATCGGCATCCGTAAAGGGTACTATAAAGATAACAATGAAGATGCAAAACTTTTTAAATTAGAAACAAAGGAACGGTAACAATGGCTTATATTTTAGGAATAGAAACATCCTGTGATGAAACAGCGGCTTCAGTAACCGAAAACGGAAGAAAGGTACTTTCAAACGTAGTTTATTCACAAATACCGCTGCATACAATTTATGGTGGTGTTGTACCCGAAATAGCTTCTAGAAAACATATCGATAAAATTATATATGTTATTGATCAGGCACTTAAAGAGGCGAATATAGAAAAGGAGCAGCTTGACGCTGTGGCAGTAACTTATAATCCCGGTTTGGTAGGTGCTCTTTTGGTGGGATTATCCGTTGCAAAGGCGTTTGCATATTCCATAAAAAAACCACTTGTTCCCGTCAATCATATACAGGGACATATTGCAGCCAATTATATAGCGTTCAGCGAGCTTGAGCCTCCTTTTGTGAGCCTTGTTGCGTCAGGCGGACATAGCCATATATTGCATATAAAGGATTATCGCAGCTTTGATGTAATCGGTGCTACAACTGATGATGCAGCAGGAGAAGCTTTTGATAAAGCGGCGAGAGTTCTTGGACTTGGTTATCCGGGCGGTCCAAAGCTTAATAAGCTTGCGGAGGAAGGAAACCCCGAAGCAATCAGGTTCCCCCGTCCTCATAACGGCTATGATTTCAGCTTCAGCGGACTTAAAACGGCAGTTATCAACTATGTTCACACTGCAGAGCAAAAAGGGGAAGAAATCAATAAAGCAGATGTTGCAGCCTCTTTCCAGCAGGCAGTTTGTGATGTGCTTGTGAACAATACTGTTGCAGCGGCAAAAGAACTTGGTGTAGACAAAATCGCTATTGCAGGCGGTGTTGCCGCAAACACACACCTCCGTGAGCAGATAAAAAGTGAAGGAGAGAAGAATGGCCTTAAATTTTTCTGTCCTCCAATAAACTTATGCACAGATAATGCCGCAATGATTTCATGTGCAGGTTATCTTAATTTTGAGGCAGGAATACGAGGTAAATTAGATTTGAATGCAGTACCTCAATTAAGCATAGGTGATGTTTTATGAAAAGAATAGATGCATTGCGTAAGCATATGAATAAGCACCAAATATCCGCAGTAGTTGTACCCACTGCGGATATGCATTTAAGTGAATATATTTCCGACCATTTTAAGCTGAGAGAGTATTTAAGCGGATTTACAGGCTCAGCAGGTACACTCGTAGTAACAGAAAAAGAGGCGGGACTTTGGACTGACGGCAGATATTATATTCAGGCTGAAAAGGAACTTTCAGGAAGCGGAATAACTCTTTACAGGGCGTCAGAAAAAGACTGTGTAACGGTGCATAAATTTTTAAAGGAACGACTTTCTGAAAGAGAAACCATAGGACTTGATGGCAGACTTTTTTCAAAGAAATACCTTGACGAGTTTATTTTGAAATTAGGCGGTATCAATGTAAATACCAATTACGACCCCGCTGAAATATGGGAAAACCGTCCCCAGGAGCCTTTGGAGAAGGCTTTTATATTAGAACAGGAATACTCTGGTGAAGGTGTAACTGAAAAGCTTTCTAAGGTCAGGAAACTAATGGAAAATAATTCTGTGACACATTATCTTATAACATTACCTGAATGTATAATGTGGCTTTTAAATATTCGTGGAAATGATGTTACACATACCCCCGTTATGCTTTCTTATCTCCTTATGACGCAAAAGAGTGTTATACTTTACACAAAAAGAGAGAAACTTACAAAAGAGGTAGCGGATTATCTTAATCAGCATAATATAAAAGTGGCTGATTATAACGATATATATACCTGCGTTTCATCGATTGATAAACTATCCTGCCTTGGAGCAGATTTTTCACTTGTAAATTATACACTTATAGATAAGCTTAGTTGTTCAAAAAAAGATATAAAAGACTTTGTATATAACCTCAAATGTATTAAAAATGATACAGAAATTGAAAATATAAAAAAAGCATATATCAAAGAAAATGCAGCACTTACAAAGTCATTTTATGAAATTTACCACACTGAAAATATTGATGAATGTGATGTAGCGGATATTATTGAGAAGCACAGGAAATCCTTTGGAGGGTATTATTCTCCCTCATTTGATACAATAGCCGCATTTAACGAAAATGCTGCGATGATGCATTACACTCCTAAAAGGGATGACTGTGCAAAAATAGGGGAGAATGGGCTTCTTCTAATTGATACAGGTGGTCAGTATAAAGAAGGCACAACAGATACAACAAGAACTCTTGCAATCGGGGAGATTTCAGAAGAACAGAAAGAGAGCCTTACAATTGTATTAAAGGGTCACATTGCACTTTTAACTGCAATATTCCCCAAGGGGACACGATTTAGTGAGATAGATTCCCTTGCACGTACACCGATTTGGAAAAAAGGCCTTGATTATCGTTGCTCTACGGGACACGGGGTAGGGTATATGCTTGGTGTACACGAAGGACCGCAGAGAATATCGTCATATTGCAATGAGAAAGTTAAAATCAATATGACAGTTACAAATGAGCCTGGAATTTATTTGGAGGGAAAGTATGGCATAAGGACCGAAAACCATCTTCTTGTAAAAAGTGCCTTTAAGACAGAGTATGGAGAGTTTTTAAGGTTTGAGGTGCTCAATTACTGCCCAATAGGAACGTATGGTTTGTTGCCCACTCTTCTTGATGAAGAAGAAAAAGCATGGCTTAATAAATATAACGGAGAATGTGTAAAACTTATTTCACCTTATCTTACAGAGGAGGAAACAAAGTGGCTGACTTCCTTTACGAAAGCAATATAAACGATGATTTTAATAAAAAGCTGGAATTTCTCGTCTTGCTTGATAAAATGAAATCCATTTACAGACAGACACTTCTTGCCGACAAATCAAGGCGAGAAACCGATGCTGAACATAGCTGGCACATCGCCATGATGGCAATGCTCTTTGCAGAGCATGCCCCCGAAGGTGTTGACCGTGACAGGAGTGTAAGGATGTGCCTTGTTCACGATTTGGTAGAAATTTATGCAGGCGACACCTTCTGTTATGATGCAAAAGCAGGTAAGGATAAAAAAGAACGTGAGGAAAAGGCAGCACAAAAGCTTTTTTCAATACTCCCTGAAAAGGATGGAGAGGAGCTTAAGTCACTCTGGATTGAATTTGAGGAGCAGTCAACTCCTGACGCACTTTTTGCAGCATCTCTTGACCGCTTGCAGCCAATCATAAACAACATTCTTACAGATGGTCATACGTGGAGAAAAGGAAAGGTTGTGCGTAAACAGGTAGAGGAGAGAATGAGCGTGATTGAGCGAGGCTTTCCGTTGGCATGGCAGACAGTAGTAAAGATTATTGATGAGGCTGAAAAAAAGGGTTATTTTCAAAATAAATAAAATTTAGACATAAGCAGTACATCGATATGTCAAGATGCACAAAATTTATATAATGCCTAAAAAACTATTGCAAAAATCTCAAAAATAGTGTAAAATAATTTGAAAAAACATTTGGCGGTGATTTTCATGAATATATCTAAAAAATTTCAATCAGTAGCACCATCTTCAACTCTTGCAATTACTGCAAAAGTTAATGAAATGAAAGCAAATGGCATTAATGTTGTAGGCTTTGGTGCAGGTGAACCTGACTTTAATACTCCTGAGCATATAAGAGAAGCTGCAATAAAAGCAATTAATGAAGGCTTCACACGTTACACTCCCGCGTCAGGAACTAAGGAGCTTAAAAAAGCTGTTGCAGACAAATTCCAGCGTGAGAATAATCTCTCCTACGGAATTGAAAATATCGTTATATCAAACGGTGCAAAGCATTCTCTTATGAATGCTCTCGGCGTAATTCTTAACGAGGGTGACGAGGTTATTATCCCCACTCCTTGCTGGGTAAGCTATCCTGAAATGGTTAAGCTTAATGATGGTGTTCCTGTTCTTCTTAAAGCGACAGAGGAAGAGGGATTTGTAGTAAGTGCGGAAAAAATTAAGTCAGCAATTACTGATAAAACACGTGCAATCATTATAAACACCCCCTCTAACCCCACAGGTATGATTTATTCTGAGGAGGAGCTCAGAAAGATTGCAGACCTTTGCGTAGAAAAGAATATCTATGTTATTTCTGATGAAATTTATGAGCATCTTATCAAGTCGGAGGCCAAGCGGTCTTAGGAAGACAAGCAAGTTGTTCAACTCCTTGGCTCACAGAACGACATGGCTACGATCCGACTTGGTATGATTTATTCTGAGGAGGAGCTCAGAAAGATTGCAGACCTTTGCGTAGAAAAGAATATCTATGTTATTTCTGATGAAATTTATGAGCATCTTATC
>JAZLEL010000016.1:0-45078 GCA_045615265.1 Clostridia bacterium
ATAATTGTTTTAGCACTCTCTATAAGTTATATCGTAAAGGCTAAGAAAAATGGTATTAAGTGTATTGGTTGTCCCTCAGGCGGTGATTGCAATGGCGAATGCGGTTGCGGCTGCGGGGACAGTGAAAAACACGAGTAAAAAATAAAACGGACAGCTGTCCGTTTTATTTTTTTAATAATTGTCTAAAAGAAGAAAATGTTGTAAAAAATGTATGAAGGTAGATTGGATTTATTGACAATGAGGGCGTTTTTATGGTAATATATATTAGAAGGATTTTATGTGTTTGGTGGTGTAATCTTGGATTGGTTTGTTAATTCTTTGACAGAACTTCTGGCACGACTTATCGTGCTTTTTACAGCGATAACTGTACATGAGTATGCTCATGGCTTTGTTGCATATAAATTAGGCGATCCCACTGCAAAGTATGCAGGCCGTCTTTCGCTTAACCCTATGTCGCATCTTGATCCGATAGGGGCATTGTGTATGGTGTTTTTCAGGTTTGGATGGGCAAAACCTGTACCTGTTAACCCAATGTAT
Organism: Clostridia bacterium; assembly: GCA_045615265.1. Taxonomy (GTDB): domain Bacteria; phylum Bacillota; class Clostridia; order UMGS1883; family UMGS1883; genus UMGS1883. The sequence continues at coordinate 538 of JAZLEL010000016.1, forward strand.
TTTAAAGACAGAAAGCGTGACAATGCATTAGTCGCTTTAGCAGGTCCTGTTGCAAACATTATACTTGCGTTTGTTTTTACAATAATTACTGCACTATACTGGGTGCTTATATATGAAAAAAGCCCCGATAACTTTATTTGTAATTTTATCCTTATGGTTTTTGTTCAGCTTGCAGTTGTCAATATAAGCTTTGCTATTTTTAATCTTTTGCCGTTCCCTCCTCTTGACGGAAGTAAAATTTTGGGAGCTTTTCTTTCATATGAAAATTATAATAAGCTTTTGCAATATGAACGATATGGCTTTTCGCTTTTAATATTCCTTTCGTTCACAGGGGTTTTGGGCAGAATTTTGAATTTGTTTATCGTTCCGCTTTACAGTTTGTGGAACATATCCTTAGAAGGACTTATAAATATTCTTAGATAAGGAAAACATAAGATGAGTGAGCTTTCGTTTAAAATAGATGTGTTTGAAGGTCCGTTAGACCTGCTTTTGCATCTTATCAGCAAGAATAAGGTGAGTATCTGCGATATTCCTATTTCAATGATAACCGACCAGTATTTTGAGTATATAGAGCTTATGCAGCAGCTTGATATGGAGGTCGGGGGAGAATTCCTTGTTATGGCATCGCAACTTTTGTATATTAAGTCAAAGATGCTTCTTCCAACTCCGGAAGAGGAGGAAGATGATCCCCGTGCCGAGCTTGCCGACAGGCTTGAGGAATATAAGAGATATAAAGAAATATCAGCGGAAATGGACAAGCTTAGTCATTCTATGGAAAATGTAGTGTTTAAAGGGAGTGAGCCGCTTAATCTTCCGAAGATAAAGACGGAAAACAGGCAGATACCTGTTGAAAAGCTTTTCGAGGCATTCTTTACAGTAATTGAGAGAAGTAGTACACGTAAACCGATTGACCCGAAAACCTTTAAAAAAGTTATCGGTCGTACGAATTATTCTGTACGTACTGCATCAAAAACTGTTATTGGCAAATTGAAAAAAGGGGAGAAGAGAACATTTGAATCCCTTTTTGACGGACTCAGAGTACGTGGTGAATATGTGGCAACTTTCCTTGCTCTGTTAGAGCTTATAAAGGAAAATGTTGTCAACGTAATACAGGTGGGCGAAAATCTCTATTGTGAGAGAGGTGAAAACGATGTGGAATTTGACAATTGGGAAGAATATTGAGTGTGCGCTTGAAGCCGTATTGTTTTCCCTTGGGGAGGCAGTTGAGATTGACCGTCTTGCAGAGGCGTTGGAGGTAAGAGAGGACGAAATTAAAAATGCCTTTGTAAATCTCAAAAAAAAATATCAGGATGAAAATCGCGGAATTAAGCTTATCGAAATAGAAAATTCTATTCAAATGTGCTCCAATCCCGATTATTTTGAGTGTATCAAGCGTGTTACACAGATAAAGAAAGAGGCAGGGTTATCCTCGGCAGCACTTGAAACCTTGTCAATTATCGCATATAACCAACCTGTCACAAAAGGAACGATTGAATTTATCCGTGGAGTTGATTGTACATATTCTGTCACAAGACTTCTTGAAAGAGGGTTTATTGATGAATTAGGCCGTGCAGAAACCCCTGGCAGACCTATCCTTTACGGAACGACTGCCGAGTTTTTAAGGTGCTTTGGCTTAAAAAACCTTGACGAGCTTCCGCCACTCCCTGAAAAAGAAGTGCCTCAGGAGACTGAAAATAAGCCTTCGGACATCATTGAAGAATTTGTGCAGGAGAATGAAAACATAGCGGAGATTGGTGAATAATTGATGTATATTATTATATCAGTGATATTTATTATCCTTATTTGCATATTGTTTTTGCCGCTTAAAATTGAGGTTTCCTATAAAGAAAAGAAGCTGGGGGCAGCAGCATATATCATTGGAATTCCACTTTATAAAAAAGACTCACTTTTAAAATCTAAAAAAGGGGAGAAGCCCTCGGAAAAGAATCCACAGGAAAGAGTGGGAGAGCTTGAGAAGGATGCATTTACCCTTGGTGAAAGAATTGAGCATTATGCAGAGATTTATAATAATACAGTAAAACTCCTCAGAAAATACGCTCAAATCAGTAATCTTGATTTAAAAATCGAGGTAGGAACGGGTGATGCCGCTACAACAGCAGTTGGAACAGGAGCGTTATGGGGTGTTGTATACAGGTTGATTGCAATTATAGGAAGTATTATGTATATCAACAAACATCACGTGGATATTAATCCTGTTTATACAAATACTGTATTTTCTCTTGAGGGAGAATGCATAATTAAAAGCAGGATTGTTTATATTATATTTATTATGATAACAATTTTGATAAAAATTAAATCCCGAAAGGGCAAGGAGGAGTAATTTATGGGCGAACATCCTATCAACAATTTAATGAGTACAGTTATGGAAAACATCAAGGGTATGATTGACGTAAATACTATTATCGGTGACCCTGTTGAAACAAGTAATGGTACTATGATTATTCCTATTTCGAAAGTAGGATTTGGATTTGCTGCAGGTGGCAGTGACATTCCTACAAAGAATGACGGGGATAAACCCTTTGGAGGAGGCAGCGGTGCCGGCGTATCAATTTCTCCTATTGGTTTTTTGGTTGTTACAGCAGACCAGATAAAAATGGTTCCCGTATCTTCCGGAAATACTCCCATTGATAAACTTGTGGATTATATCCCGGTTGCGATTGAAAAAGTAAACGGAATGATTAAAAAGAATAAGGACGAAGAATAATAAAAAAAGGATTGAACATTTAGCGGTGTTCACATAGGGATTATTTGCCCAAAATCCATGATTTCGGCGGATAACCTCGTTGAAAATGCTTGTAATCCGACAGGATAACTTCACATTTTCGCCTTGTTCTCCATCCGAACTTATGAATTTTTGGGTGCAGGGCAGTTTTAGAACAGATATTTTCGAGTTAAGACACAGCAATAAAAATTGCGTAATACTGGCGTATTACGCAATTTTTTTGTGAAGTATTAACCGAAAAGAGCATTCTAAAACCAATTCATCCCTATGTGAACGCCGCTTTTGTTCAATCCTTTTTTAGTGCAATATTATTTTGTACCGAAGATTCGGTCACCTGCATCACCTAAACCTGGAACAATATAACATCTTTCATTTAACTTTTCGTCTACATTTGCACAATAGATTTCTACATCGGGATGTGCTTTTGAAAGAGCGTCAATTCCTTCGGGGGCTGCTATCAGGCATAAAAACTTGATGTGCGTGCCGCCATATTTTTTTATCTGGTCAATGGCATCGATTGCACTGCCTCCTGTTGCAAGCATAGGATCGACAACAACAATTAATCTTCTGTCTATGTCTGCAGGAAGCTTGCAGTAGTATTCATGGGGCTGCATGGTTTCTTCATCACGGTACATACCAATATGACCAACTTTAGCAGAAGGTACTAAATTTAACATACCGTTTACCATACCCAGACCTGCACGAAGTATAGGAACAACTGCCAGCTTTTTACCCTTAATCATCTTTTGGGTTGTTTTTGTAATCGGTGTTTCAATTTCAACATCTTCCAATGGTAAATCCCTGAGTGCTTCGTAGCACATCAGCATTGTTATTTCCTCTACCAGCTCACGAAACTCTTTATTAGTAGTCGTAGTCTGACGCAGAATAGTTGTTTTATGTTGTATAAGCGGATGATCAAAGATGGTAATGTTTTTCATGATGAAACTCCTTTATTATTCCTGATCGGGTGCCTTAGCTACTATAAGATTTACTATAATACCGAAAATAAGTGCACATGCAATGGATGTAAGCTTAATTAAACCAATCTGAAGAGACATACCGCCGATACCTGTAATAAGGATTACAGAAACAACGAAGAGATTCTTATTGTTATTAAGATCAACATTCTGGAGCATCTTAAGACCGGAAACAGCAATGAAACCATAAAGGGTAATGCAAACGCCGCCCATAACACAACTGGGGATTGTAGCAAGGAATGTTACAAAAGGAGCAATGAAAGAAGCAATTATTGCGATAATTGCTGTTGCAAGAATTGTCACAATTGAAGCGTTCTTTGTGATAGCAACACATCCAACAGATTCGCCGTATGTTGTGTTGGGGCAACCGCCGAAGAAAGCACCAACCATAGAACCTACACCATCACCAAGGAGTGTTCTGTGAAGACCGGGTTCTTCAAGAAGGTCTTTTTCAATGATAGAAGAAAGATTCTTATGGTCTGCAATATGTTCTGCAAAAACAACGAATGCAACGGGAATATATGCAACTGCAATTGTTGCAATGTATTCTGCATTAATTTCCTTAATTCCCTGAAATGCTTTAACGAATGTAAAGTCAGGATACCACTGCATATTGCTAAACACATTGAAATCTATAACCTGAAGAGCTGCATTTCCGGTTTTCAGACCAATTAAGGTAAAGATGGTAGCAACTGCATAGCCTGCAAGGATACCTATGATAAAGGGAATAAGCCTCAATAATTTTTTGCCATATACAGAAGAAAGAACAACCACAAGAATGGTTACTAAACCGCATATAAAGCCTACCCAACCGTGAGAATTCATTACGTAAACAGAATTAGCACCATCATACGTAGCAAACTTCAAGAGATCACCAACAGCATTTCCTGCAAGGGAAAGACCAATGATTGCAACGGTAGGTCCGATTACAACGGCGGGCATAAGTCTGCTGATCCAGTTAACGCCTGCAAATTTAACAATGATTGCAATAACAACATATACAAGACCTGCAAAAAAAGCACCTATTAATATTCCAAGGTAGCCAGCTTCAGCGGAAACTGCTCCTGCAAATGAAGCAAACATTGAACCGATGAAAGCAAATGAAGAACCAAGGAAAACAGGACTTTTAAACTTTGTGAAAAGAAGATAAATGATTGTACCTGCACCTGCGCCGAAAAGTGCCGCTGACTGCGACATACCATTGCCGATGATTGAAGGTACAGCGATTGTTGCAGCCAGAATTGCGAGCAATTGCTGGAATGCAAAGATGAGAATTTGTCCAAATTTTGGTTTGTCGTTTACTCCGTAAACTAATTTCATTTTTACCCCTCCAAATAATATTATAATATGTGACATTTGCTATTCTTAATATACTTAAAAATTCAAAATTTGTCAATATATTTATCGCTTATTTTGGAAGATACAAGAAAATGGTCAGCCTGCAAAAGCCAGGCTGACCATTTTAGTTATTAATTTATTGAGGTTTGAAAGAACTCTTAAGCGGAGCTGTACGGTTAAATACATTTTCATTTTTACTGTCACGTGTGTAATAACCCATGCGAACAAACTGGAATTTTTCACCGACTTTTGCATCCTTTAAAGATGGCTCTCCGTAAGATTTTTCATATACGATTAACGAATCGGGATTAATAAATTCATCAAAGTTGTCATCCTCTAAAAGTGTTGCAACATTTTCCTTGTTAAAAATGTTATCAAACTGATGAACACTGAATTCCACGGCCGTTTCACGACTAAGCCAATGGATATTTCCCTTTACCTTTCTTCCGTCAGCGGGCATACCGTTTCCGGTTTCAATATCAACGGTGCAAAGAAGCTCAGTCACGTTTCCGTTATCATCGTGAATAACCTTATTGCATTTCATAATATAAGCTCCCATAAGTCTTACTTCGCCATCCGGTTTAAGACGCTTGAAGCCAGGGATAGGTTCTTCCATAAAGTCACTCTGCTCAATATAGAGCTTATTTGTAAAAGGAACCTTACGTGAACCCAGCTCAGGCTTTTTAGGATGATTGGGAAGCTCAAAATATTCAGTGTGGTCATCGGGAAGATTTGTAATTGTAACCTTGAGAGGCTCGATTATTGCCACACGTCTTTGAGCATTTTCATTAAGCTCTTCACAAATGCAGTATTCAAGAAGTCTTATATCAGCCATACTGTTTGCCTTAGCAACACCGCTGCGTTCAATAAAGTCAAATATGGCTGTTGGAGTATATCCTCGTCTGCGTAAACCTTGCAGAGTTGGCATTCTGGGGTCATCCCAACCATCAACATAACCTGTTTCAACGAGCTTACGAAGATAACGCTTGCTCATAACCGTATATGTCATATTAAGACGTGCAAATTCATACTGGTGGGGATTGTGTTCAAAACCCACATTGTCAACAACCCAATTGTAAAGAGGTCTGTGATTTTCAAATTCAATAGAGCAGAGAGAGTGGGTGATACCCTCTAATGCATCCTGAATGGGATGTGCAAAATCATACATAGGATATATGCACCACTTTTTACCCTGTCTGTGATGCTCCATATGAAGTATGCGGTAAATGACAGGGTCACGCATATTCATATTAGGGGAAGCCATGTCTATTTTTGCACGAAGTGTACGCTGACCGTTTTCAAATTCACCGTTTTTCATTCGTTCAAAAAGGTCAAGGTTTTCCTCCACACTTCTGTTTCTGTATGGACTTTCTTTACCCGGCTCAGTCAAAGTTCCTCTGTAAAGAGCCATTTCTTCCTGTGAAAGATCACAAACGTAAGCCTTTTTGTCGCGGATAAGCTTGCAGGCAAACTCATAACACTTATCAAAGTAGTCACTGCCGTAGAAAATACCGCCTGTGGGGTCTGCGCCAAGCCAATGTAAATCCGCTTCAATTGCTTTAACGAATTCGTCATCTTCTTTTAAAGGGTTAGTGTCATCATAACGGAGGTTAAATAATCCGTTATATTTTTTTGCTGTGCTGGAATTAATCCATATAGCTTTTGCACTGCCTATATGAAGATATCCGTTGGGCTCGGGAGGGAAACGTGTGTGAACACCGTTCTCACGGCCTGCCGCCAAATCTTCATCAATAATGTCGTGAATAAAATTTGAATAACCTTCCTGCATTATGAGGTTACCTCCGTTTCTCTATCTGTCGTTAAGGTTTATATAATCTCTGCCCTTGTATACGTTTTTGTATGCAGGGCGAATAATTTTATCGGAAACCATAATTTCCTCGAGTCTGTGTGCACACCAGCCAGAAATACGGCTCATTGCAAATATTGGTGTGTATACCTCCTGAGGAATATTAAGCATTTTATAAATAAAACCGCTGTAAAAGTCAACATTGATGGCGAGGTCTTTTTGCTTTCCTGTTATTTCAGAGAATAGCTCAATTGCATTCTTTGCAATGAGGTCATACATACAAAGCTCGTCTTCCATATGCTTTTCTTTTGCAAGAACTTCGGCGTTTTTGCGGAGAAGCACTGCACGGGGGTCGCTCTTTGTATAGATAGCATGACCTACTCCATATACAAGACCGGTATGGTCATAGGCTTCCTTATGATAAATTTTAATGATATGCTCACGAATTTGTTTTTCATCAGTAATATCTGTAATATTTGCTTTAAAATCATCAATCATTCCCATAACCTTAGAGTTTGCACCGCCGTGTTTAGGTCCCTTAAGAGAACCGATTGCAGCAGCAATTGTGCTGTAAGTATCTGTTCCTGAAGATGAGAGAACATGGGTTGTGAAAGTGGAGTTATTACCACCGCCATGTTCGGCATGGAGCATAAGTGCCAAATCAAGCAGATGTGCTTCTGTTTTTGAAAATTCGTTATTTGGACGCATCATATAAAGGAAATTCTCAGCTGTGCTCATATCTTCACGCGGTGCGTGGAGAATAAGACTCTTCCCGTCGTAATAATGCGATTTAGCCTGATAAGCGTGTGCTATCATTGCAGGGAAACGTGCAATAAGTTCAAAAGATTGTCTTAAGACGTTTTCTACAGAAATTTCATCGGGATTATTGTCGTAAGAATAGCTTGCCAATACACAACGCGCAAGCTTGTTCATAATATCCCCGCTCGGAGCCTTTAAAATCATATCCTCGGTGAAATTAGTGGGGAGGGCACGTATTGAGCCTAAGTACTGCGAAAACTCTTTAAGAGCAGACTCTGTGGGGAGCGAACCGAAAAGAAGAAGATACACAACTTCTTCAAAACCGAAACGGTCATCAACCTCGCAACCTGCGACAATATCATTCACATTTATTCCTCTGTAACGGAGAATTCCGTCATCGGCGATTTTCTCGCCCTCATCAAGGAGATAACCATGAACGTCACCTACTTTTGTAAGTCCAACTAATACACCGCTTCCGTTTGAGTTACGAAGACCACGTTTCACGCTATATTTATTGTAAAGCTCTGCATCTATCGAGTAAGTGTCCTTAGATAGTGTACACAGTTTTTTAAATAATTCCTGATTGTTTTCCATATCTGTTACCCCCAGACTAAATGTTTGCATTATATTATACCATTATTTGTATATGATTTCAACAAAAAAGTTATATTTATTAATAAAAAATTATATTATTAATATATAGGGGGTAAAAATTGAAATGAAGCGTTTTATTGCATTGGTTTTGTTTTGTTTAATAACTGCTTTTATCATACCTATGGTGGTATTTTTTTTAATGAATTTACATCAGGGCAGACAGAATTTGCAAAAAAATCCTTCATCACAGGAAATAAAGGTGTATTTTCCTGATCAAAATGTAATTCAATCAATGGAAATAGAAGAATATTTGTGCGGTGTGGTTGCTGCTGAAATGCCGGCATCTTTTGAAATGGAGGCATTAAAGGCACAGGCTGTTGCGGCACGAAGCTATACTTTTTACCGTGTGAAAAATCCTACTGCAGAGCATCCCGATGCAGCGGTATGCACCGACTTTTCGCATTGTAAAGCTTATAAAACCAAGGAGGAATTAGAAAAGGGGTGGGGGAAAGAAGCTTCGGCTTATTCCAGAAAAATAGAAAATGCAGTATATGAAACTGCGGGACAGGTCATAACCTACAATGGTGAGGTTGCTATGGCAGTTTTTCATTCACAGGCAGGAAATGGCAGGACAGAAAACTCAAAGGATGTCTGGGGCGGTGATGTCCCATATCTTATAAGCGTAGAAAGCCACGGGGAGACGGAGGCACCCAATTTTTACTCAACGGCTGTTTTTCCCTTTGATGAATTTAAGGAGAAGCTCCTTGAAAAGAAGCCCGATACAATAATAAATACCCCGAATGACATTGGTACGCCAATTGTTAGCGAGGGCGGAAGCGTAAAGAGTGTAATAATCGGGGGCAAGGAGTTTACAGGTATGGAAATACGTTCTATTTTTGCTTTGAGAAGCAGTTGTTTTAAAATAAAAGCAGATGAAAAAACAGTAACTTTTGAAGTGTCGGGCTATGGACACGGGGTCGGTATGAGCCAATATGGTGCAAACACTATGGCTAAGGAAGGATATAATTATACCCAAATACTTACGCATTATTATACCGGAACGAAAGTCGAGGGTGTTTAAAGGACTATCAATATGGAAACAATATAACCAAGGAGAGTGAGATAATGAAAAAATTTCAAACATCAATAATTCTGGCAATAGTTATTTCAGTGTTTTTATTAAGTTTTCTTATTGGGAGAGCAACCGCATTAAAAGAAAAGGAAGAAGCTAGGAGAAATGAAATTTATTCGGGCAGTATACTGATTTCCAAGGATGACGAACCCTCGCAAGCAGCATCTTCAACAGAAAAAAATGTACCAAAAGAAGATGAAAAAGCAAAGGAAAAAGAAACTGTTACAGAAAAAAATAAGACCAAGATAGAAAAGAAGGAAAAAAATTCAGATAACACTCCTCCTGAAAGGATGCTTTTTCCTTGTGGACAAGCAATTCTCAATGGGTATTCCCAAACAGCAGTGTACTCAAAAACAATGGATGACTGGCGAGCACATACAGGTATTGATTATGAGGCGGAGGAGGGTGCAGTAGTTGTCAGTGTTTGGGACGGAATAGTAAAAAAAGTGTATAAAGATGCCTTTTGGGGATACACGGTGGAAATTTTACATGATGGAGATATATACAGTGTATACAAAAACCTGAAGAAAAACATTTCTGTAAAGGAAGGAGATAAAGTTACAAAAGGACAAGCTATCGGAGAAGTAGGAAGTAGTGCAGCTGTTGAAAAGAGGGAAAAGCCACATTTGCACTTTGAATTGTGGGCAGGCGGAGAAACTATAAACCCCGAATCCTATATTTATTAACTGAATAATATTTGGCATAATATGTTGACAAAAATAGAAAATTTTGTTATCATATTGGTAAATTAAAGACAAAATTGGTAGAGGCGCGGTTACTATAAGTAAATCCCGATTTATATGGCATTTTTAGAGATTGAAAGGAGTCGCCGCCGAAGCGTATATGGCTTGCCAAGCGGTATATGCTGGTTCGTCAGAGAATATCTGCCGGACTGTCACAGAAGTGTGGAGTGCTATCGTGTATCAAAGATTATTTTAAGGTCACGGTTGCACCGTGACCTTTTTTGTCGAACAAAGGAGGATAAAAATGAAAAGAAAGAATCTACTTTTCACAATTTGCACATTGATTATGTCATTGTGCGTGCTTTTCCCTTTAGCTGTTTTTGCTGAAGGTGAAACGGTGAGCAAGATGCCAGGTACATGGTGGTCATTAATTCCCCCGGTAATAGCTATCGGCCTTGCACTCATTACTAAAGAGGTTTACAGTTCCCTTTTTGTAGGTGTTCTTGTAGGTGGTATGTTTGCCGCTAACTTTGCACCTTTAAAGTCCGTTGACAATATTTTAAACGAAGGTATTGTTGCGGCAGTTTCCGGTACAGCGGGCATTTTCGTATTCCTTGTAGTGCTTGGTGCAATTGTTGCCCTTGTAAACAAGGCAGGCGGTAGTGCTGCTTTCGGTAAGTGGGCAAAACAGAACATCAAGTCAAGAACAGGTGCAATGCTTGCTACATTTGTTCTTGGTGTACTTATTTTCATTGATGACTATTTTAACTGCCTTACAGTTGGTTCTGTAATGCGTCCTGTAACTGATTCTCATAAGATTTCAAGAGCGAAACTTTCTTATATTATCGATGCAACAGCAGCTCCTATATGCATGATTGCTCCCATTTCTTCTTGGGCAGCAGCAGTTTCCGAATTTGCTCCTGAAGGACAGGGTCTCAGCCTTTTTATAAGAGCAATCCCTTTTAACTTCTATTCATTACTTACACTCGTGTTCATTATTGCACTTGCACTTATGAAATTTGATTTCGGTCCCATGGCTCTTCATGAAAAAAATGCCATTGAAAAGGGTGACCTTTATACAACAGGTGACCGTGCAGAAAGCGAGCAGGTAGTTCCCTCTGCAAAGGGCAAGGTTATCGACCTTCTTTTCCCGATAATCGTTCTTATTGCAATTTGTGTATTTGCTCTCGTGTATGTTGGTGGTATCCTTGATGGTGCAAACTTTATTGATGCATTCTCCAACACAGATGCAACTATCGGTCTTCCTTGGGGCGGACTTCTGGCACTTGTTATAACTGTTATTTACATGGTAGCACGCCGTGTAATGACATTTAAAGAAGCAATGGATTGTATTCCCAAGGGCTTTGTAGCAATGGTTCCTGCAATCACAATTCTTACCCTTGCAACTGCACTTAAGAATATGACAGGTCTTCTTGGTGCAGATGTGTTTGTAGCAGGTCTTATGGAGGGTGCTGCAGCGGGTCTTGCTGACTTCCTTCCCGCAATCATATTCCTTGTTGCTTGCTTCCTTTCATTCTCAACAGGTACATCATGGGGTACATTTGGTATCCTCATTCCCATCGTTGTTGCAATCTTCCCGACTGAAAGCCCCAACCTCATAATTGGTATGTCTGCCTGCCTTGCAGGTGCAGTTTGCGGTGACCACTGTTCACCCATTTCAGATACAACTATTATGTCTTCAGCAGGCGGTGAGTGTAACCACATTAATCACGTATCTACACAGATGCCTTACGCAATCAGCGTTGCTGCAATTTCTTTCGTAATGTATGTGATTTCAGCATTTATTAAGAGTGCAGTTATTCTGCTTCCTATCGGAATAGTGTTGACACTTGCATTCTTGTTCATTATGAAAACGATAACAAAGAAAAATGCATAATTAGCATTAAAAACCGCTGCCTAGTGGCAGCGGTTTTTTTATTTCTTTTCATAGTATATTAAACTTTTGCTTGAAATAATAACTGATAACTGATAAACTTACTTTAAGTATAAAAAGCGAAAGGTGGGTTAATGGTGAAATTTATAAAAAGATTATTCTCAGGCATCCTGATTTCAGTAATTATTATTACGGCAGTAGTTGTTGCAGGAGGATGGGGAAAATATAAACAGGCAACCTCGCGCCTTTCGATCGAAGATGCTGCTAGAAATATAAAATCAGAGGAAAGCTTCTCATCAATTGATGACATTTCGCTGACCTTTGTGAACGCTATGATTGCGGTGGAGGACAGGCGTTTCTATAAGCATAAAGGCATTGATATTATAGGTTTGGGACGTGCTATAAAGAAAAATATAAAAGAAAAAGCCCTTGTTGAGGGGGGGAGCTGCATAACGCAGCAGCTTGCAAAAAATATATATTTTATGAATGATAACAGTATAACACGTAAGATAGCGGAAATTTTTGTGGCAGTTGAACTGGAAAAAAAGTTTTCCAAGAAAGAAATGCTGGAGCTTTATTTTAATGTTATCTATTACGGAAGTGGTTATTATAATGTATATGATGCCTCTAAAGGCTATTTTGGGAAAACTCCCTACGAACTAACTGATTATGAGGCAACGCTGCTTGCAGGAATACCTAATGCCCCTTCTGTATATTCGCTTGATAATAATCCTCAACTTGCAAAGAAGAGGCAAAAAGTTGTTCTTGAGGCTATGGTTGATATGAAGTATCTTACAAAGGAAGAGGCAAATACAATACTTTCACAACAATGATTGCTTTATTTAGCAACACACATTCCGAAAAGGTGAAAAAATTATGGATAAATACAATGTTACGGGTATGAGCTGCGCAGCATGCAGTGCCCGTGTTGAAAAAGCTGTTTTAAATGTAAAAGGTGTTACAGGGTGCAGTGTAAACCTTTTGACAAATTCAATGATAGTGGAAGGCAGTGCTGATGAAGAGTCTGTTATAGCTGCTGTTAATGATGCAGGATATGGTGCAGAAAAAATTGGGGACAAGAGGAATAATAATCCCTCAGAAAATTTGACAGAAGAATATGGACTTAAACTTATGAAAGCAAGGTTTATATCTTCTGTTATAATTCTAATTGTATTGATGTATTTCTCGATGGGACAAATGCTCTTTGGGATTGAATATTTCGGTATATTCAAAAACAATCCCCTTTCTGTGGGGATTGTGCAGATGCTTCTTTCAGGAATCATAATGGTAATAAACCAGAAATTTTTTATAAGCGCATATAAAAGTATCATTCATCGCGCACCGAATATGGATGTGCTGGTTTCAATTGGCTCATTAGCATCCTTTGCTTACAGTGCATACGTTCTTATTGCTATGGCAGATGCATATATAAGTGGCAATCACGAAGTTATACACAGCTTAAGCCACGAGTTTTATTTTGAGTCTGCCGCAATGATTCTAACTCTTATTACGGTAGGAAAAATGCTTGAAACGTATTCTAAAGGTAAGACAACAAATGCAATCAAAAGCCTTATGGAGCTTGCACCGAAAACGGCAACCGTCATCCGTAAAGGGGAAGAACTTGTCATACCTGCAAGCGAGATTGTTCTAGGTGATATATTTGTCGTATTGCCTGGAAAAAGCATCCCTACAGATGGAGAAATAATAGAAGGTCACAGTGCAGTAAATGAGTCTGCACTTACAGGTGAAAGCTTGCCGGTGGATAAAAGTGTGGGAGACAAGGTTTCGCAGGCAACAATAAATCAGTCAGGTTTTCTAAAATGCAGGGCGACAGGGGTAGGCAGCGATACTACCCTTTCAAAAATCATACAGATGGTTAGTGATGCTGCAGCAACAAAAGCACCTATTGCCAAAATTGCCGATAAGGTATCCGGAATTTTTGTTCCCATTGTAATATCGATTGCCGTCATAACTACTATTATATGGCTGATAGCAGGGGAGAGCTTTGGCTTTTCATTAGCAAGGGGCGTTTGCGTGCTTGTGATAAGCTGTCCTTGTGCACTTGGACTTGCAACACCGGTTGCAATAATGGTTGGAAGCGGTGTTGGTGCAAAAAATGGTATTCTTTTTAAAACCTCGGAAGCTCTGGAACAGACCGGCAGAGTTAATGTTGTTGCCATTGATAAAACGGGTACAATCACAAAGGGAGAACCGAGGGTTGCTGATATTTTGCCGCAAGATGGAATTAGTGAAACAGAGCTATTATCAGCTGCATATTCTTTGGAAAAACACAGTGAACATCCCTTGGCAAAAGCAATTACTCTAAAATGCAATGAAAGAAATATTTCATATGAGCCATTATCTGATTTTGTTTCACTTGCGGGAAGCGGTGTAAAGGGTAATTTAAACGGAGAACCGCTTTTTGGTGGAAATATGAAATTTATGAAGGATATCGCAGAAATATCCCAGGATACTGTTTTGAATATAGAAAAATTTTCCGATGAAGGAAAGACCCCTCTTTTATTTGCAAAAAGCGGAAAATTACTGGGAATAATCGCCGTTGCCGATGTTATTAAGGATGATAGCAAACAGGCAATAGAAGCTCTTAAGAAATTAGGTATACGTACTGTGATGCTTACGGGTGATAATGAAAAAACTGCCAAGGTTATTGCACGCCATACAGGTATTGAAGAGGTCATTTCCGATGTTCTTCCTGAGGGTAAGGAAAAGGCTATTCGTGACATTTATAAAGAGGGTATAGTCGCTATGGTCGGTGATGGAATTAATGATGCACCTGCGTTAACTTCTGCTAATGTTGGTATAGCAATAGGTGCAGGCACTGATATTGCCATAGAATCGGCAGATGTCGTTTTGACAAGCAGTACACTTTCAGGTGTTGTAACAGCGATAAAACTTAGCCGTGCAACAATTAAAAACATTCGTGAAAATCTGTTTTGGGCATTCTTTTATAATATTATAGGAATTCCGCTCGCAGCAGGTTTTTGGATACCTATTACAGGCTGGAAACTTAATCCGATGTTTGCTGCTGCAGCAATGAGCCTTTCAAGCTTTTGTGTAATAACGAATGCACTAAGATTGAATTTCTTTAAGACGGATAGAAAAATAAAGGAGGAAAAACAAATGGAAACAATTCTTAAAATTGAAGGTATGATGTGCCCTCATTGTGAGAACAGGGTGAAAGATGTGCTTCAGGCAATTGAGGGAGTGACAGAAGTATCCGCAAGCCACCAAAAGAATGAAGCAATTGTAAAAAGGGACAAGGAAATTCCTTTTGAAACCCTCAAAGAAACTGTTGAGGCACAGGGTTATAAAGTAATAAACTAAATAAAAGAAGCTGCGTTTAAAACGCAGCTTCTTTTTAATCTGTAATAATCTCGGCAGCGGCATTCATAATTGCCAATCTTGCACTTTCGTATGTAATACCGCCCTGCATAAAGCCAACATAAGGTTCTTTAATGGGGGCATCTGCACTAAGCTCGATACTTGCTCCTGAAACAAAGGTTCCTGCGGCCATTATAACCTTATGCTGATATCCGGGCATATCCCACGGCATTGGAAGAGCAAAGCTGTCAATGGGAGAGGCTTTCTGAATTCCCTGTATAAATTTAATAAGTTTTTGTTCAGCATTAAACTTTATTGCCTGAATAATATCATAATGATTTGCTTCGGGTAGGGGATTTACTTCAAACCCGAGTTTTTGCATTAATCCACCACAGAAAATTGCACTTTTGATTGCTTGTGCAACAATATGAGGAGCCATAAATAACCCCTGATACATATGTCTGTTCTGTCCCAGTGTTGCACCGCATTCCTTGCCGATTCCCGGTGCGGTCTGGCGGTATGCAGCAAGCTCTACATATTCTTTTTTTCCGGCTATGTAACCTCCTGATTGTGCAAGCGAGCCTCCGATGTTTTTTATAAGGGAACCTACAACCAAATCAGCACCATGCTGTGTAGGTTCAGTCTTTTCTGCAAATTCACCGTAACAGTTGTCAACAATACAACATACGTCAGGTCTTAGTGATTTTATATGTGATATTGCCTTGCCAAGTTTTTCGCAACTAAGAGTATCTCGCCAATCGTACCCTTTGGAACGCTGAAGAATTACTGCCTTAACATCAGGGGTAAGAGCTTTTGTAATTCCTTCAAAATCGACATTTCCGTCAATCAAATCAACCTGTTTATATGATACGCCGAAATCCTTAAGACTTCCACCGCTGTTTCCGGAAATACCGATAACCTCTTCTAAAGTATCATATGGTTTCCCTGTTGCTGCAAGGAGCGTATCCCCAGGGCGAAGCACCGCAAAAAGGGAAATTGTAAGGCAGTGTGTTCCATTTACAATATTATGCCTGACAAGTGCATCCTCGGCACCAAAAATATCTGCATAAATCGCTTCGAGCGTATCTCTGCCCACATCACCGTAGCCATATCCGGTAGAAGGGTAAAGACAATTTTCGCCTACACGGTGTTTTATAAATGCATCGAGTACCTTTTCCTGATTAAAACGTGCAATTTCGTCAACCCGAGAAAAATAGGGTGCAATTTCTTTCTCAACCTCTTCTGCAAGAGAGCGAATCTTCTCGTTAAGTATCATTTTTAGTCCTCCAAAATTTTTGCTTCATAGAGTTTTTTTATAAACTCATCAATATCCGCAGATGCTTCTTCCTCAGAAACATCGTATTCTTTGAGAACTGCACTGATAAGTTCCTCTCTGGTAGTTTCTTTTTGCAAAAGATTCCAAAAGAATACACCAGTATCGTTAAGAGTAAGCATGCCGTTAAAGTTTGCATCACTGCTGACAGATACAACTATATTTTTACCTGCTACACTGCGAAGTAAATAACCATCACAAATTTTCATTGCAAACATCATCTCCTTAAAATCTGTGTAAATATATTCTAACACACAGATGGCTTAAAATCAATAAAAATATGCCATTAATAATTACTTTAAAGTAGTGAAAAAATGGTTAAAATCTCTTTACAATGAAGCATAAATGTGATAATATATTATGGATAAATTGGGAAGTTATGCATTGATGCAAAGTAGGAGTTTATTAGATGCGTAAAGAAAAGTTAAATTTTGGAGTTATAATAAGAGTAATAGTGTCACTTATTCCGATTTTATTCGGTATGCCGACATTAGCAATAATATCGTGTTCGTACAATCTTGCAATGTCTTTTATCGTGTTTGGTCCGCTGACTGCTTTTGTTAGCTCATTGTTTTCAATATGTGTAGCTATGTTTTTTGGAGGCTCATATGGCGAAGCGGCAGAGCTTACGGGGTTTGTATGGGCAATTCAGTCAATACTTTGCGCTGGAGGATGTCTTTACGGCATTCTTTACAAAAAGAAGTTTTCAATGGGATTAAGCTATGCTACTTTGGGTATAATGCTGCCACAGTTTTTCTATATTCAGCATAGTGCCCACTCGGATGGTATGACAATTGCAGAGGCGCTCATCCCCAGCGTAGAGAATGTAAAACTCTCATCTGCTCAGATTTTTGCACAACTTCAGCAAAGTGCAGATGCTTCAATAATTGAACAAATATCATCTGTTATACATGAAATTACAACTATGCTTATCCCATCAATACTTATAATCTCTTCCATGATACCTGCGTATATAGTTTTGTGGGCGATTTTATTTCAGATGAGAAAACTCCCACAAGGGGTTAAACATTCTTTCTCCCATATTAAAGTATCAAGGATGACATCAATCTTTACAGTGATATCTTTAGTTCTTTCTGTGGCAGGATTTGTGTTAGAGAATGAAATACTTATGGTAGCTGCCCTTAACACAATGCTTGTTCTTTTAACGATGTGTTTCTTTTCTGGCATATCCCTTGTGGATTTTTATGCACGCAGGTTTATACCCTTTACTTTTTTAAGAGTTATAATTTATGTTATATTGTCTTTAAATTTAACTGTGATTTTTATTCTGTTGGCACTAATTGATAGTTTTGCCGATTTCAGAAAACTTTCTAAAATTTATGAAAAGAGTGGTGAGCCACATGAAACAGAAGAAGGAAATGCTTGATTCAATGCCACGTGCGGCAACTCCTTTTTTTGCAATAGCAATTATTGTTTGTGCGGTGTTCCTTGTGAAAATTAATCTTCTAATTTCCATTTTGATTATCGCAGCATCTGTTTTTATACTTATGGAAAAAACAATATTTCATTTTACCAGAATCCGCAAAATGAAAGAATATATCAGCGATGCCGCAAGTGATGAAAATGAACTCCAGAATAATGAGGCACTCTTTAAATCAATGAGTCCAATTGCAGGCGTTCGTGTTGACGGAACTGTCGCTTGGTATAATTCAGCTTTCAAGGAACTCTTTTCGAGCATTTCTGATAAAAAAATATCTGAGCTTATTCCCGAGATAAATATACGTCAGATATACGATGATGGCGGGAAAAATACAGTTGTCGTTAAAATAGGAGAAAGGATATACGATGTTCGTGCAACTGTCAAAAGGAGAATGTCTCCTGACCATGCTGCCATAATGCTCTATATGGAAGATGTTACAGAGGTAAATTTATTAAAAAATGAGCTTGAGGATATCCGCTGTGCAGTTGCTCACATTATGGTTGATAACTATGATGAGGTAATTAACAGCATAACTGACGAGGAACGCATTGATATAATCAGTTTGATAGATAAAAACATAATTGGTTATATGCAGGATATTGGTGCCCTTGTAAAAAAACTTGAAAAGGACAAGTATCTTTGCGTTTTCACTAAAAAGCAGCTTGACGGATTTATAAAAGAAAAATTTGAAATTCTCAGAAATGTAAAAGAATTCAATCCTGGCATGAAAAATCCTCCGACAGTAAGTATCGGTATAGGTATTGGGGAAGAAACACTTAATCAAAACAACATTTCCGCTAATAAAGCTTTGGAAATGGCTCTTGGCCGTGGCGGTGACCAGGTTGTTATTCGTGAAAATGATAAATTCAGATATTTTGGCGGTAATTCAAAGGAAACAGAAAAACGTACGAAGGTTAAGGCTCGCATTATGGCTCGCAATCTTCGTGAACTTATGCAAAACTCCGACAATGTCCTCATCATGGGACATCGCAACAGCGATGCAGATGCTATCGGTGCGGCTATCGGTGTCGCAAGTATGGCAATTCATATAGGAAAAGAGGCAAAGGTTCTTTTAATTACAAAGGACGATACGGTTCAGATGCTTCTTAAGAAGATTGAGAATAATCATTATCATGATGGTATGTTTATAGGAAAAGCTGGCCTGCGTGACTATATAACACCGAAAACGCTGCTCGTAATTTGTGATACGCATATTCCTGAATATACTGAAATGCCGGAGCTTATTGACAGTATAAAGACAAAGGTTGTTATTGATCACCACAGACGCAGCGAAAGCTTTATTGAAAATGCTGATATCATTTACCATGAACCTTTTTCGTCATCAACGTGCGAAATGGTAACAGAAATTATGCAGTATTTCGGTAATAGATTTTCTGTTTCCACAGTAGATGCGGAAGCTCTTTATGCAGGTATTGCGGTTGATACAAAAAACTTTACTTTTAAAGCGGGTGTCAGAACTTTTGAAGCAGCTGCATATCTCAGAGCAGCAGGCGTTGATACTCTTCACGTAAAGAAGCTTTTCCGTGAATCAATCGATAACTATAAGTTAAAGGCTTGCATTGTTACGGAAGCACAACTTTACAGCGATAATATAGCAATTTCACTTTTTTCGGGTGTTGTTCCTCATATTGTTGTGGCAGAGGCAGCCGATGAAATGCTTGAAATTAACGATATTAAGGCATCTTTCGTTGTAGCACGTAGTGAAGATGGAACCGTAATTATAAGCGGCAGATCTTTAGGGGAAGTTAATGTGCAGGTAATACTTGAGAAGCTTGGCGGAGGCGGACATATGATGGCATCTGGTGCACAACTATTAGGAACATCTGTTACCGATGCAGGCGAAATGCTTAAGAGCGTAATTGATGAGTTAAATATCTAAGAAAGGATGTAATATAAATGAAAGTTGTACTTTTAACTGATGTAAAAGGACACGGCAAAAAAGGTGATGTTATTGAGGCAAGCGACGGATATGCAAGAAATTTCCTTTTGCCTAAAAAAATGGCTGAAATTGCAAGTGCCGATGTTCTTAATAATATAAAAGGGAAGAACGAGGCTGCAGCATATCATAAAGAACAGGAAATTTTAGCTGCAAAGGAACTTGCAAAAAGTCTTGAGGGAGCTAAAATTGTTCTGGAAGGAAAAGCCGGAGATAACGGAAAGCTTTTCGGGAAGATTACAAATCAGAATGTTGCGGATGCAATCAAATATCAGCTTCATCACGTTGTTGATAAACGCAAGGTGGTTTTACCCGATGGAATTAAAACAATAGGAGAGACAACGGTAGAGATAAAGGTATACCCCGAAATTTCAGCTAAAATTACTGTGGTTGTAAACCCTGTAAAGTAACACCCGAAAAATTATTAAGAAATACGGTGATGTAAATGGATATGCCAATTGGCAGAACCATGCCATATAATCTTGAAGCAGAGGCAGCAATTTTAGGAAATATAATACTGGATGAAAAAGCCCTTGTAAGTGCTATGGATAAGCTTGACGAGGATTGTTTTTATGCAACTGCCAATAAAACAATTTTTAACGCAATATCAAAGCTTTTTGAAGAAGGCGTACCTGTCGATGTGGTAACACTTTCTGAAAAGCTGGGAGACAAGCTTGATAGCGTTGGAGGTATTGCATATATTACCAAGATTGCGCAGAATGTTTTCACAAAAGAAAATTTAAATCAGTATATTGAAATTGCCAGAGATAAAAAGACTCTCCGCAGACTTATAGAATCTGCAAATGAAATCATGGATATGGGAATGAAGGACGTGCTTCCGGCAAGTGATATCATAGATAAGAGTGAGCAACTCATTTTCAGAATATCAGAGCAGAACGGAACAAAAAGCTTCTCACATATCGGTGAAGTAGTTAAGACAACACTGGCAATATTAGACGAACGCAAGAAACGTGGAGGGAAAATAACAGGTATCAGGACAGGGTTTACAGGTCTTGATGCAGCAACTGCCGGATTGCAGAACAGCAATCTTATAATTCTGGCTGCACGACCCGGTGTCGGAAAGACGAGCTTTGCCCTTAATATAGCACAAAATGCTGCTATAAGGGAAAAGGTACCTGTGGCTATATTTTCACTGGAAATGAGTAAGGATGAGCTTGTAAACAGGGTTCTTTCCAGCGAATCTCTTGTAGAATCATCAAAGCTGCGTGTAGGCGATATTGATGCTGCTGATATGACAAAGATAGCTCATTCTCTTAAGGATATCATTACTGCACCTGTATATATTGATGATACCCCCGGTATCACAGTTGCGGAAATAAGAGCAAAATGCCGCAGACTTAAAATGGAGAAAGGCCTGGGCCTTGTCGTAATTGACTATCTCCAGCTTATGCAGAGCAGTAAATCAAGAGGCGAAAGTCGTGCACAGGAAGTAAGTGAAATGTCACGTTCTCTTAAAATTATGGCAAAAGAACTTGATGTTCCTGTTATAACATTGTCGCAGCTTAACCGTTCATCGGAAAAGCTTTCAAGAAGACCTATGCTTAGCGACCTTCGTGAAAGTGGTTCGATTGAGCAGGATGCTGATATTGTTATAATGCTCAGCAGACCTCTTGCAGGTGAGGATGCGGAAGAATCGGCAGGAAACATTGTTGAATGTATTCTCGCAAAAAACCGTGCAGGTGAATGTTGCACAATCAATCTTGCTTGGCGTGGTGAATATACTAAGTTTATGAATCTGGACACCAGGAGCTGATAAAAAATGCTGCTTGATACGGTCAGAAAAACAATTGAAGAAAATGCTCTTATTAAAAAAGGAGACACTGTTTTATGTGCTGTATCCGGCGGTGCAGATTCGATTTGCCTGTTGTATGTTATGCAGGCGCTTAAAGACGAATATGATTTAACAGTTTATGTTGCAAACATCAACCACCTTATACGTGGAGAAGAATCAGACCGTGACAGCAATTTCGTAAAAAGTGTTTGTAAGGCGGCAGATGTCAAGTGCTTTTACAGAGAGTACGATGTTAAAAGCATTTCAAAAGAAAGAAAGCTAAGTGAAGAAGAGTGCGGACGTATTCTAAGATATGAATTTTTCAGCGAGATTTCAGACTCTCTTGGCGGTGCAAAAATTGCTACGGCACACAATCTTAATGATAATGCCGAAACAGTGATTTTCAGACTCATACGCGGAAGTAGTGCACAAGGCATTTCGGGAATCAAGTACCGCCGTGAAAATATTATCCGCCCGCTTCTCGATGTGAGCCGAGATGAAATAGAAAAGTTTCTTGTCTTAAACGGCATAACCTGGTGCGAGGACAGTACAAATAAGCTCCCTCTTTATGCAAGGAATAAGATAAGACTCTCGGTACTTCCAAAGCTAAGAGAGGTTTCGGGCGGTGCGGAAAGACACATCGTATCGGCTGCGAAACTTATTTCGGAAGACAATATGTATTTATCCAGCATTGCTGAAAATGCGGAAAGGGAATGTTTCTTTGATGGCTACCTTCTTGTGGACAAGCTTTTAGAAAATCCTGTTCCTATTAAAAGGCGGATAGCATCTAGTGTTCTTCAAAAGTGGAATGCAAGGGAAGTAACAGGTGAAAAAATAGATAAATTTCTTGATTTCCTTACTAAAGAAAGCGGGAAACAATTTGATATAAATTCTGTATATTACGCAGAAAAATCTTATCAGAAGGTTTATTTAAGAAAAAGAATAAGTGAGGAAAATCCCGAACTTATTCTAACCATCGGAGAGAGTTGTGAAGACAAGAATTGGAGATTAACGGCAAATATTGAGTCTTACCCTATAAAAAGAAAGAGCAATAATGTTGCTGTTTTCGATGCAGATAAGCTTAAACTCCCTCTCAAGATAAGATATAAGCGTGACGGCGACAAAATGATTCTGAAAGGTATGAAGGGAACGAAAAAGCTTAGCGATATTTTTTCAGATGAAAAGGTTGAAAGGCTTCTGCGAAGTGATATTCCGATTGTTGAAAAAGATGGAAACATCCTGTTTCTATGCGGATTAAGACAGTCCTCGCTATATAATGCAGATACCGATACAAAAAAATATCTTGTAATTCAATACGAAAATAATACAAAAGATAATGTTTAATGAAAGGAAATTCAAACTATGGCTAATATCAACGATCCTATTGAAAAAGTCCTTATAAAAGAAGAGGAGATAACTAAGCGTATTTCAGAGATGGCACAGGCAATTGATAATGATTACAAAGATAAAGAACCGCTGATGTTATCAGTGCTTAGCGGTAGCTTTATGTTTGCATCTGATTTAATGCGTGCCGTATCTATTCCCGTAGGAATATCTTTTATATTTGCTTCAAGCTATGGCTCAAGCACAGAATCCTGCGGAAATGTTGAAATTCATACAGGAAAGGGTTTTGATCCTGTTGGAAAGGATATAATAATAGTTGAGGATATTATTGATTCCGGACGTACACTAAAGAAAATAAAAACATATTTATTGGAGCAAGGTGCAAAGAGTGTCGAATTATGTACATTTCTTAATAAATCCTCACGCAGAGTAGTAGATATAGATGTTAAGTACGTAGGATTTGAAGTTCCCGATGAATTTGTGGTTGGATATGGTCTTGATTTTGATTATAAGTACAGACAGTATCCGTTTGTTGGGGTGCTAAAGAAAGAATATTATGAATAAGATGTGAAGTGAATTGACTTTTGAGGCTTGTGACGTTAAAATAAATGACTTGAGGGGGTATCGCTATGAAGAAATCACTTAAAAGCATCAGCTTTTATATAATTTTACCAATCATAATAATATTACTTATGATGCTTTCGCTTAAAGAGCCGGAAGCAGGAAATAAATCATTCTCCGAATTAGTAACTGCAATTCAGGACAAACAGGTAACTGCAATTGAGATAGGAGATACAACTACCATTGCTGAAATTGACGGAAAAAAGTATACTGTTGAGGTTAATCAGCTTGTGCTACTCAGTGTTGTTGGTGATGAAATCCAACAGCAAATTAAAGACGGAAACCTCAACTCCACCGTTCCTGCACCTGAAACAGTTTCCTGGTGGGTATCACTTCTTCCAACTCTTCTTATGATTTTGGTAATCGGTTTTTTCACCTTTTCATTTATGAAGTCACAAACCGGTGGTCACGGTATTGGAAACTTTGGAAAATCGAAAGCAAAATCAGCTTCCGACAGCAATGTAACCTTTGAACAGGTTGCCGGCGCTGATGAAGAGAAAAAGGAACTTGAAGAAGTAGTAGAATTTCTAAAGGATCCCAAAAAATTTATTGAGCTTGGTGCACGTATTCCCAAGGGAGTACTTCTTGTAGGACCTCCAGGTACAGGTAAAACACTTTTGGCTAAGGCTGTTGCCGGGGAAGCGGGAGTACCTTTCTTCTCAATTTCAGGTTCAGATTTCGTTGAAATGTTTGTAGGTGTCGGTGCCAGCAGAGTAAGAGACCTTTTTGAACAGGCACGTAAAAACCTTCCCGCGATTATTTTCATAGATGAAATTGATGCTGTCGGAAGACAGCGTGGTGCTGGCTTAGGCGGCGGTCATGATGAGCGTGAACAAACACTTAATCAGCTCCTTGTTGAAATGGACGGCTTTGGTACTAATCAGGGTATTATTATCATCGCAGCTACAAACCGCCCGGACATTTTAGACCCTGCACTCCTTCGTCCTGGCAGATTTGACCGTCAGGTTGTTGTAAATTATCCTGATCAAAAGGGCAGAGAGGCTATTTTAAAGGTGCATTCTAAAAATAAACCTATATCTGATGGGGTTTCGCTTGAAACAGTTGCAAAATCCACATATGGATTCACAGGTGCCGATCTTGAAAATCTTCTAAACGAGGCTGCAATACTTTGTGCAAGAAGAGATAAAAAGGTCATCGAACAGGATGAAATAGACGAGGCAATTCTTAAGGTTATTATGGGACCGGAGAAGAAAAACCGCAAACACGAAAAGGAAAATAAAGAAAAGACCGCATATCATGAAGCAGGTCATGCAGTTGCTGCAAAACTTCTTCCTACACAGGATAATGTTCATCAGGTTTCAATTATTCCTAGAGGAAGGGCAGGGGGATTTACACTTAGCCTTCCTGAAACAGATAAGAGCTATATTTCTAAAAACGAAATGCTTGAAGACATCATTATGATGCTTGCAGGACGTGCAGCTGAAAAAATTGTGTTTAATGATATTAATACAGGTGCATCAAACGACCTTGAAAGAGCAACACAAACTGCAAGAAAAATGGTTATGCAGTATGGTATGAGTGATAAACTGGGATTTGTTACTTTTACGGCTGAGGACCACGAGGTATTCCTTGGAAGAGATTTTTCTCAGGGAAGAAATTACAGCGAAAGTGTAGCCGCAGTTATTGATGAGGAAATTAAACGAATTATAGATGAATGCTATAATAATTGTGAAAAGCTTCTCATTGATAATCGTGAAAAGCTTGATAATGTTGCAAAAGCACTTATCGAGCATGAAAAGCTTGATGCCGCTGAATTTGAAGAGGTTTTTGAAAAAGGAAGTCTTGAAATAAAAGAGACTGAAAATAAAGAAACCACAGATAGTGAAAATTAAACAATAAAAAACTCTGCTGATTTTTCAGCAGAGTTTTTTATTATAATGTGTAAAACAATATACAGAAGAAATGCATAAGGCTTGCCAAGTCCACGAATATGTGGAATAGCGAATGAATGTAACGCTTCTTTTTACCCACTCCGTACAGGATTGCACCAACTGTATAAAGAACACCGCCTAGTGCAAGAAATACTGTTCCTGCAGGTCCAATTGCTGCATAGGTTATATTCCAAAAGCCTACTACACACCAACCTAATCCAAGGTAGCATATCATTGAAAAGACTTTAAATTTATTGTGGTCAATTGCGGTAAATACCATTGCGATGGCAGTTACACCCCAAACCACGCCAAATAGTATCCATGACTGTGCAGGGGCGATAGGCCTCATTGCAGAGAGTGTAATGGGGGTATATGTGCCTGCAATCATGATGTAAATTGTACAATGGTCAATAACCTGGAACACTTTTTTAGCAGTCCCCGTTCTTAGTCCATGGTAAATGCTTGACATTGTAAAAAGGACAATTACAGATGCTCCGTAAATTGAAGCTCCAACAAGACCATACACATTATCGTGAATTGCTGCAGTTATTACACACAATACAAGGTAAACAATTCCAAGTGCGCCGCCTACGATGTGAGTTACCATATTAAAAATTTCCTCGCCCTTTGTGTAGTCGGGGAGAATTCTGTCTTTAAGGGCAGTTCGTTTCATATAAGTTTAAATCTCCTTTATAATGTTATCCATATTATAAAAACCGGGAGCCTTTCCGAAGAGGAAAGCAGCCGCTTTTACAGCACCCACTGCAAAAATTTCCTTACTTGATGCAGTGTGCTTAAGTTCAATTACCTCATCAGTTCCTGCGAAAATCACAGAATGCTCACCAACGATAGTACCGCCTCTGACCGCATGGATACCGATTTCATTTTTGCTGCGTTTTTTGCGGGTACTGTGACGGTCATATACATATTCGTTTGATTTATTGCAGGTTTCGTTAATTGCATCTGCGATAGCAAGTGCCGTTCCGCTGGGAGCATCAATCTTTTGATTGTGATGCTTTTCAATAATTTCGATATCAAAATTTCCTTCTAAAAGTGCAGTAGCTTTTTTCGCAAGTTCAATTAAAAGATTTACGCCAAGGGACATATTTGCACTGAAAAACACAGGTGTTCTCTCAGAAGCCTTGCGTACCATCTCCATCTGTTCTGCTGAAAGTCCTGTGGTTGCAAGGACAAGACCTTTTTTGTTAGTTGTAGCGTATTCAAGCGTTTTTTCAAGAGAAGACGGGTGGGAAAAGTCAATAATCACATCACATTCCTCTTTAGCCTCATTAAGGGAGGCATAAACAGGAAATCCATTCTTTTCCTCTGTGTTTATATCAACACCAAACACAATTTTTTGAGATTCATTTCCGTCAAGTATACGGCATATAACCTGTCCCATTTTTCCGTTAACGCCGACCAGAGCTATGTTTATCATAAGATTCACCTCAGAAATTTAATAATCGTGCCGTAGTATAATCTACGGCACGATTTAATGTTTTATAACCAAAATTATTTAATCAAACCGTACGCCTGCATTGATTTACGGAGTCTCTCCACATTTTCAGGAGCCATTTCATAAAGAGGAAGTCTGGTAATGCCTGCATCAAAACCAAGCAAGTTCATACCCTCTTTAACAGGAATGGGATTAACTTCACAGAAAAGTGAATTTATAAGGTCGAGAGATTGCATCTGCATTTTTGCCGCAGTTTTGTAATTTCCGTCAAGTGCAGCCTGAATCATATTATGTGTCTGAGCAGGTGCCACGTTTGCAAGTACGGAAATTGCACCCTTACCACCCATGGACATAATTGGTATATTGATTTCATCGCAACCGGAATAAAAATCAATCTTATCCTCACAAGTTGTCATCATTTCAACAACCTGTGCCATGTTGCCGGAAGCTTCCTTTATACCTGAAATATTGGGGTGGTCAGCAAGCACCTTGAGTGTAGAGGGTGCTATATTGCAGCCTGTTCTTCCGGGAACATTATAGATGATAATGGGTTTATCAACACTGTCTGCAATGGTTGAATAGTGGTGGATAAGACCTCTCTGAGAAGTTTTGTTATAATAAGGTGTTACAACCAAAAGACCATCAACACCAAGTGCAGCTGCGTTTTTGCAAAGCTCAAGACCGTGACGGGTATCGTTAGAGCCGGTTCCGGCAATAACGGGAATTCTTCCGTTAACCTTATTTACAATAAATTCAATAACTTCCAGATGTTCCTTGTCATTCATCGTTGAAGCTTCACCGGTTGTACCGCAAGCACAGATACAGTCGGTTTTACCTTCAATCTGATATTCAACAATTTTTTCGAGTGCATCGAAATTCGTGTTTCCGTCTTTATCAAATGGTGTGACTATTGCACAACAAGAACCTGTAAAAACTGATTTCGTTCTCACTTGATAATACCTCCTAATTAGTCATTCATATACTCGATAAGCTGTTTTGCAATCTGTACGGCATTTGCTGCAGCACCCTTACGGATGTTATCTGCAACAACCCAAAGGTTTACGCCGCTTTCAACACTTTCATCACGGCGGATTCTGCCGATATATGTTTCATTTGTACCTGTGGCTGTAATTGCCATTGGGTAAACATTATTTTCAGGATCATCCTGAATTACTACACCGGGTGCATTTCTGAGTGTTTCAACAAGTTCATCAAGCTCAAATGATTTTTCGAATTCTACGTTAATAGATTCGCTATGACTGTTAAACACCGGAACGCGAACTGTTGTAGCGGTAATTCTGATATCGTCTCTTCCGAGAATTTTTCGTGTTTCATTAACCATCTTCATTTCTTGCTTTGTGTAGCCGTTGGGAAGAAATACATCAATATGGGGAAGACAGTTATTTGCAATAGGATAAGGGAACTTTTTGGGAGCTTCACCTTTAAGTCCGTTTTCAAGGTCATTCCAGCCGCCCATACCTGCACCGGAAACGGCCTGGTATGTAGAATAAACAACTCTCTTAATCTTATATTTAACATCAAGAGGCTTAAGAGCAACCATAGCCTGAATTGTAGAACAGTTGGGGTTAGCGATAATACCTTTGTTCCATTTAATATCCTCAGGATTAACCTCGGGAACAACAAGCGGAACCTCAGGATCCATTCTCCATGCGCTGGAATTGTCTATTACTACACAACCCTTTGAAGCAGCAATGGGAGCAAACTTCTCGCTGATAGAACCACCTGCACTGAAAAGTGCTATATCTATACCTCTGTCAAAGGAGCTTTCAGTAAGCTCTTCCACAACATATTCTTTACCCATAAACTCTACCTTAGAACCGGCACTGCGTGCTGATGCAAAAAGATAGTAGTTTTCAACGGGAAGCTTCTCTTCCTCCAAAACCTTAAGAAAAGTTCTTCCTACCATACCGGTTGCACCTACAACGGCAACATTCAGCTTTTTCATATTTATATCATTCCTTTCAAAAATATGCAATAAATCATTAGCCCACATTAAGGCATTATTATAATTTAGTATACCACCAATAAATGTTAATGTCAATTTTTTTAGGACAAAAGCATTAAAAATTAAAGGTTTTTCTTGATTTATGTCGAAAAAGGTATTATGATACGAGTGTAAGGCAATTTTTTGTCGCAAAGGAGGTATACGGTCAGTGAAAAAAAGCAAGATTATGACCTCATTATTATTGTTAATATTTATTTTGTTTATAGGTGCGGTTACATATGCCACAGAGTATAAAGAAGAGATAAGCGTTGGTATAAAGTATGGTGCAAATGCAGGAAACAGTGTAACGTTTTCGTCATCAGGCGGGTTAAATGTATATGATGCTGTTTGCGGAACTGTGCTCTATACAGCACAGCCGTCTGAAGATGTTTTTATAGAGATGGGGCAGACAGGATTTGCTTCATGGAACAAGTTTGATGCAAGTGGATATACAAAGCTTTCCATTCAAACTCCAGAAGGAGGGACAATTGTTTGTGACGGCGTTGAGTACCGTGGATATATTTTCTTGGAAAAACGCGCAAATGGAGAGCTTCTTGTAATAAATTATGTTGGGATTGACGAATATGTGTCAAGTGTTTTAGGTAAAGAGATGAGTTATACCTGGCCGAAGGAAGCTCTTAAAGCTCAAGCAGTATGTGCACGTAATTTTGTCCTGACAAGGGGAAATGCCCATAAGGAATATGGATTTGATGTTTGTACAACCACGCATTGTCAGGTTTACGGCGGTGTGAAGAGTGAACATGAAAATACCCGTCAGGCAGTTCTAGAAACAAAAGGCGTTGTTGCAAGGTATAATGGAGAAATCGTTGGACTGTTTTTCTTCGCGACAAGCGGAGGACAGACAGAAGATGTTGAAAATGTATGGGGAAGTAAATACGGGTATTTAAGGTCTGTCCCCGATACATATGAAAACCCTGCAAAGGCATCAAGATATACCTGGAAAGTAGAAATGACACGCTCACAGATTGAGGAAAAACTCAAAAATTCCGGAGTAAATATCGGCGGATTGACAAAGATTACAATAGATAGCGTTTCTTCTACCGGAAGAGTAACTCAAATGACTTTCCACGGGACAGACGGAACATACACTGCAAAGAAGGAAAAGTGCAGAACAATACTTGGACTATATAGCCAGAAGTTTTCCGTTACTGCAGATGGAGAGGCGATTATTATGACCACCTCAGGACCTGCAACGTACTCACTCTATGCACAGGGTGCATCGGGAATAAACAGTGTTTCAGGATATGCTGTTTTATCGGGAAATGGTGAAATCAGCAATATTTCAATAAATTCATCTGCCTCTGATAATTACATAATTGATGGTGGCGGTTACGGTCACGGTGTAGGCATGAGTCAATGGGGTGCACGCGGAATGGCGGAAAATGGATTTACATATGAGCAAATTTTGCATCACTACTTTACAGATATAGAATTGGGGTAAATTATGAATACAGACGAATTTGATTATTATTTACCGGAGGAAAGAATTGCTCAGACTCCGCTTGCAGAGAGGTCAGCCTCAAGACTTTTGCTTCTTGACAAAGAAACGGGGTCTTACAAAGATGAATCTTTCAAAAACATAAAAAAATATTTAAAAAAGGGAGATTGTCTTGTCCTTAATAACACACGTGTTATTCCGGCAAGACTTTACGGAGCGAAAAAAGAAAGCGGCGGCGCAATTGAATTTTTGCTTTTACACCGATTTTCCACAGATGAATGGGAGGTAGCTCTTAAACCCGGAAGAAAGGCTAAAATAGGTGCTGAATTTGAATTTGGCAACGGAGAGCTTTGTGCAGAGGTTTTAGAGATTCTTGAAGGTGGAAACAGACGTGTACGGTTTAAATATGATGGACTTTTTGAAAATGTATTAGAAAAACTGGGTGAAATGCCCCTTCCGCACTATATAAAACAAAAGCTTCAGGATAAGGAACGCTACCAGACAGTTTATTCAAAATATGACGGTAGTGCTGCAGCTCCTACTGCGGGTCTTCACTTTACAACAGAACTTCTCTCCGAAATTGAAAAGATGGGTGTAAAGCTTGCATACTTAACACTGCACGTAGGGCTGGGAACATTCCGCCCTGTAAAGGTAACCGACGTTACCCAGCATAAAATGCATTCGGAGTATTATATTGTGTCGAAAGAAGCTGCGGATATTGTAAATGAAACAAAAGAAAACGGCGGAAGAGTAATTTGTGTAGGAACCACAAGCTGCAGAACTGTTGAAAGTGCGACAGAGGACGGAATACTTCAGGCAAA
The DNA here is from genome assembly GCA_045615265.1 of Clostridia bacterium. Lineage (GTDB taxonomy): Bacteria > Bacillota > Clostridia > UMGS1883 > UMGS1883 > UMGS1883. The sequence goes on from JAZLEL010000016.1 coordinate 31,928, forward strand.
GAGTGGGGAGACGGATATTTTTATCTATCCGGGTTATGAGTTTAAGATGACAGACGCTCTTATTACAAATTTCCACCTACCAAAGTCTACGCTCGTAATGCTTGTAAGTGCTCTTGCAGGCAAAGAAAACATATTAAATGCCTATAAACATGCGGTAGAGGAACAGTATAGATTTTTCAGTTTCGGCGATGCGATGTTTATACAATAAAATACTGATGCTGTGTCAAATCGACACAGCATTTTTTAGTGCAAAAAAGTTTAATATATAAGCATAAAAATATTGCAATTATAGGTAAAAAAGTATATAATTAATGTGGTATGTATTTTTTTGAAAGGAGGCGGTAATGTATGGATAGACAGTTTGATACAGATGTTAAAGAAATACTGGAAAAATTGCGTTCTTTAGGCATCTGTGATGACAATATACTTGCAACTGTCCGTACTGATTTATCGCAGCCTTATACCTATGGTGAAACAACGCTTTGTGCACTTAGTGATTCGTTGTGTGTACTTAGCGATGATGGTAGCTTTTTTTTGAAAAAATATAGTGAAATAACGGATGTTTATACGGAGAATTATGTTTCGTCCGGAGCACTCATCATTCGCTCGGATGATACAGATATTCCGCTTGCATACTTTACCCTCAATATCTCATCCCAGATTGAATGGTTTATTATTTCAGTTCGTAAAATTATTGAGGGAAAAGCGTTGGACATAGAAGCCTGCCCCACAAATGATTCATCTGATTCCGCCTACATAAATAACGGCAGAAAGAAGTTGTTTTTCCGTGTTTTGTCTTATGTTCCGCGTTATAAAAAGCACTTATTTGCAATGCTGGCAATTATCGTAGTTACAACAATAATTAACCTTATACCGCCATATTTGTCAGGAACGATTTTGTATGACCATGTATTAAAACACGGAGGAAAGTTTGAAGGTCAAATTTTACCATTGGTACTAATATTACTCACTATCTCACTGTTAAGTGTTTTTGCAGGGATACTCCTTGGAAGAATTGGTGCAGAAATGTCAGGCAATATCATTTATGATATTAAAACAGAAGTTTTTTCCGCTATGCAAAAGCTTGGAATGCGATTCTTTTCATCTAAACGCACAGGAAACCTTCTTAACAGAGTGAACAGCGATGCTCTTGATATTCAGTACTTTTTAAATGATGGACTGCCTAATTTTGTTATAAATTCGGCAACAATATGTGCAATTGGTCTATTTCTTTTTATTGTAAACCCGCTGCTTTCTGTTGCGGTACTTGTTCCTGTGCCTGTTATTGGCTTGATAATAAAAAAATCCACACGAGTTTTTAAAAAGCTTAAATGGCATTCGTGGAGACGTTCATCATCTATGAATTCAGTTATAAACGACACCCTGCTTGGTGCGCGTGTGGTAAAGGCCTTCGGCAAAGAAAATAATGAGGTGGAGCGTTTTAAAAAATCCAGCAGATGCTTATACGAAAACAAACTTCGTGAAGGTGTTGCCGCTGCAAAGGTTTTCCCGATGCTTAGCTGGATTATGTCGCTTGGCGGACTTGTCGTATGGACTTTAGGAGGAGGACAGGTCATTTACGGAAAACTCACATTCGGTGAGCTTATGAGTTTTGTTTCATATCTTTCTTTACTTTATGCACCTGTAAACTTTTTAGTAAAAACCTTTGACTGGTGGACCAACTGTATGAATAGTGCCCAACGAATTTTTGAAGTGATTGACAGAAAAACGGACGTTCCAGAATCAGAAAATCCTATAAAGATAGAGAATATGCAAGGTAGCGTGGAGTTTAAGAATGTTTCTTTTTCATATGAGCCTAACAGAATGGTATTAAAAAATGTATCGTTTTCGGTAAAACCAGGCGAAATGATAGGCCTTGTCGGTCATAGCGGAGCAGGAAAAAGCACCATTACTAATGTCATAACACGTCTTTACGATGTCAACGATGGTAAAGTACTTATAGATGGCATCAATGTAAAGGAAATTTCCTTTGAAACGCTGAGAAGCAATATAGGAATGGTGTTGCAGGAAACATTTTTGTTTTCAACAAGCATTGCAGAAAATATTGCATATGGAAAACCTGATGCATCAATTGAGGAACTTATAGATGCAGCGAAAAAGGCACACGCTCACGAGTTTATCATAAACCTTCCTGATGGGTATGAAACCCAAATCGGAAAAGGAGGGGTAGACCTTTCTGGCGGTGAAAAGCAGCGAATAAGCATAGCACGTGCTATTTTGATGAATCCGGCAATTCTTATTTTTGACGAGGCGACATCCTCGCTTGATACAGAAACAGAGCAGAAGATTCAAGAGGCAATGGAGCTTCTTATTAAAGGCAGAACAACCATTGCAATTGCTCACAGATTTTCAACGTTAAAAAATGCTGACAGGCTGATAGTTGTTGAAAACGGTTGTGTTGTTGAATCAGGAACGCATGAAGAATTGTTTAATAAGCCAAATGGTATTTATTCAAAAATGGCTCATATACAGCTAGATGCACTTAATATAAATCCCCTTTCCTGAAAGGAATGATAAAAATGAACAATACAATTAATTATATAGATGTTAACGATATTTTCTTTTACCTTTCCGATGGAGGGCTTTTGTGCCTTAAATACAAGGGTGAGGATGTAGGAAGAGTAGCGGCTATAAGGATGTTTCCTTTTGAGTATGAAGACGAATATATTGCCCTACGCTGCGAAAATTATTTGCGTCGCGATAAGGAAAAAGAAATAGGAATAATCCGTAAAGTGTCAGACCTTCAAGAGGAGCAAGTAAAGCTTCTAACCGAAGAACTTCAGAAGCGTTACTTTATCCCCGATATAATAGAGGTTTTCAGCCTTAAAGAAGATTTCGGACACACTACGTGGCAAGTTGATACAACTGCCGGCAAACGTGAATTCAGTATAACTGATATGGGTACAAATGTAAGAAATCTCGGTGATGGCAGAATTTTACTGACAGATGTTTTTGGAAACAGATATTATATAAAGGATTTAGAAAAACTTGGTGACAAAACCCTAAAAGTGCTTGAAATCTGGATATAAACTATAAAGAAGGGAGCGAAAGGAATGAGTGGTGCGGCATCAATAATTAAATATAGTAAGCTTGTATGTCGTGCACTCGACAACGAGGATATTTTAATATCATCGCTCTTTGATTTGTCGGCAGACGGAACATATACAGAAGGTTTTTTTGCAGTAAGTAAAAACAAACTATGTGTAATTGAAAACGACAATGTGGTTCTGATTGAAAATATCGCACAAATAGAAAAGGTGTATTGCGGAGAATATGTCGGCGGAGGAATATTGGAGGCATTTACTATTCATGGTAGGAAGCAGCTCGTTCGTTTTTCTATGCGTTATATTGAACAGTTTAATGCAATCGGGGAAATTATTAATGAATTGATCGAGGGGAATACTCCAACGATTAATGAAAAGACTTTTCCTGAAGAAAAACTTTGCCCCCAGTGTGGAAGACCTTATATAAGAAATACAAGCATATGCAGATTTTGCACAGACAAGCTAGGCATACTTAAAAGACTATGGCAACTATCTAAACCATGCAGACCCCTGTATGCAGTGCTTCTTGTCCTGTTTTGGGCAAGCAGCATTGTAACAGTTATATCTCCCGAGCTTTCAAAACGATTAATAAACGATGTTTTAAGTGCGGATAACCCATCTCTTAAAACCTTGCTCATTTTGGCAAGCCTTATGCTTTTATGTACCTTTATTAACTGGATTGTCTCAGCACTTCGTGACGTAACATCGTCTAAAGCAAGTAACTTGTTGGTAATGGACTTAAGAAACCATATCTATGACAAATTACAAAAATTGCCTCTCAGTTATATCGAGGAAAAAAAGACCGGCGATTTAATGCAGAGAATTAATAATGACACCCATCGTATACAAATATTTATTCAGGATATTGCCATAATGACAATTAATGAAATCTGTCTTTTTATTGCCATTGCTGCAGTAACGATATATCTTGATGCCGAAATGGCAATTTTGATTTTTGTTCCAATGCCGATTGCACTTTTCCTGATAACGAAAATCAGACATAGCATACGCAGCCGCTATATGAAACAGTGGCGAAAAATGGATAAGCTTACTAACAGGCTTACTGAAGTTCTTATCGGAATTAAAGTGGTTAAGGTGTTTGGTAAGGAAGACGATGAAATTGAAAGATTTAAAGAAACTGCCGGTATTGTAAGAGATGTAACCTGTAAAAACGAAAAGTATGTCTACACTGTTTTCCCACTCATAAAATTTATAATGAGCTTTGGTAGTTATCTTGTACTCCTGTATGGAGGAAATAGAGTTTTGGGCGGCGAAATGAGCGTAGGTGAGCTTGTACAGTTTTCTACCTATGCAGGATATCTGTATAGTAAATTAGAGTGGTTTGGTATGCTCCCAAGGCATTTTAGTATGGCACTTGTAAGCTCTTATCGAGTGTTCGAGGTACTTGATGAAGTGGTTTATGAAGAGGGAACAAAGAAACTCCCCATATCAGACATCATTGGTGAGATAAAGTTTGAAAATGTTTCATTCGGATATAAATCATACAGAAAAGTTCTCCGAAACATTGAACAATCTGTCAAAAAGGGTGAAATGATAGGTCTTGTCGGTCATAGCGGAGCGGGAAAAAGCACCCTTATAAATCTTATTATGCGTCTGTACAATCCGGACGGTGGAAGAATTCTCCTTAATGATGAGGATATAATTAAATATGACCGACATGAATATAAAGATGTGATAGGTGTAGTTCTTCAGGAAAGTTATCTTTTCAGCGGGACTATCTTAGACAATATACGTTATGCCCGACCCGAAGCATCAATAGAAGAATGTGTTGTGGCTGCAAAAAGAGCGAATGCTCATGATTTTATTATGGGATTGCCTGATGCGTATAATACTTATGTCGGTGAAAAAGGACATAAGCTCTCAGGCGGGGAAAGACAGCGTGTTTCTATTGCACGTGCAATTTTGTCAAACCCGAAAATGCTGATTCTTGATGAGGCTACTGCATCAGTTGATACTGAAACAGAAATCAAAATACAGGAAGCTCTTAAAAACGTAACAGAGGGAAAGACTGTTTTTGCAATTGCACACAGATTGTCTACCTTGAAAAATGCAGATAGATTGTTTGTTCTGGATGAGGGAAGAATAGTTGAAACAGGAACTCATAATGAACTTATAGAAAAGAATGGAATTTATGCATCACTTCTTCGTGCACAACAGGAAATGGCAGTGCGTGAGGCAACGATAGATAATTCAGACAAAAATGAAGCTGAAGCAGAATTGAGTAGAGAGGTTGTTGATGATGAGCAAGATTAAAATTATTACAGACAGCGGCAGTGATATTACAAGGGAAGTTGCTGAAAAGCTCGGTATTCGTATGCTGCCAATATCATTTACATTTGATGGAGAAAACTACTATAAAGAAGGCATCGATATGAATAAGAATGAGTTTTATGAAAAACTCACATCTAAAGATGCTCCCGTGCCCAAAACCGCACAGGTAACCCCTATACAGTTTATCGATGCATATAACGAAGAGTTTGACAACGGATATGATGTGTTGATAGTAGTTACCATTTCTTCCAAGGGCAGCGGTATGCATCAGAATGCTGTTATGGCCGCACAGGAAGTTATGGATGAACGTGGCGGTGAAATTATTGTAATCGATACAATGGGATATTCATGTATGTATGGCGGAGCAGTTATTCATGCCGCAAAAATGATTGAAAATGGTCAGGATAAGGATGAGATTGTGGCATATATCAAAGATGCAACCGAAAGTATGAAGGCGTATTTCCTTGTAGAAGACCTTTTGTATCTTAAAAAAGGCGGAAGAATCAATTCTGCAACCTTAGCTATTGCAAATATGCTTGATATTAAGCCGGTTCTTGACATCAAAGATGGTCTTGTTGTCCAGGATGGTAAAATTCGCGGTAACAAGCGTATTACAAAAAAACTGGTTGATAAAGCAAAAAATGACGGATATGATCTTTCTGGAAAAACTGTTTACCTTGTAAATTCTGCATGTCCTGATACAGCACGTGAACTGGGCGATGCACTTAGCGAGGCTTTTCCCGGTATTAAATTTATAGAACTTAGAATAGGTGCGGTCATTGCCAGTCATGGCGGACCGGGACTTGTGGGATTTGTATTTTCCCAGGAATACGATTTTGATGATTACGAGGGTTGATTATGTGGGTTGCAGATGAATGGAAAGACTACGAATGTATAGATACTGCGAACGGAGAAAAGCTTGAACGATGGGGTGACATCATTCTTTGCAGACCTGATCCGCAGGTTATATGGGATACAAAGGCATCTCCGAAATTGTGGGAGAATGCCGATGCCCATTATCACCGCTCTTCCAACGGCGGAGGAAAATGGGAATATAAAAATAATCTGCCTGAACAGTGGACTGTTAAATATAAGAGTCTTACGTTTAATATTAAACCAATGGGTTTTAAACATACAGGACTTTTTCCTGAACAGGCTGTCAATTGGGATTATATGATGAATAAAATCGCATCCCGAAAGGGAGCAAAGGTGCTTAACCTCTTTGCGTATACAGGCGGTGCAACCGTAGCGTGTGCAAAAGCAGGAGCTTCGGTAACCCATGTGGATGCCTCAAAGGGTATGGTGCATTGGGCGAAAGAAAATGCACGCTTAAGTGGTCTTGCCGATGCTCCGATAAGGTATCTGGTAGATGACTGTATGAAATTTGTTGAGCGCGAGATTCGACGTGGAAATAAGTATGATGCAATTCTTATGGATCCCCCGTCTTACGGCAGAGGTCCCGGGGGAGAGGTATGGAAGATAGAGGAATCTATTTGCCATTTTGTGAGGCGTAGTGCACTCCTTCTTAGTGATAATCCATTATTTTTTATTATTAATTCATATACAACAGGACTTGCACCTACTGTACTTGCAAATCTTATGCAGATGTGCTTGCCCGAAGGCAAGGTAGAGTCAAGCGAAATCGGATTAAATATTTCTGCTTCTTCTATGGTGCTTCCGTGCGGAGCTACCGGTAGGTGGGAAAAATAGTATTGGAATGATTATATGAACATTATAGAGGCAAAGGAATTAACCTTTTCTTACAAAAGCGAAGAAAAAGAGAAGGTAGTTTTAGACAATTTAAATCTTAATATTGAAGAAGGAAGCTTTACTGCAATTATAGGGCATAACGGCAGCGGTAAAAGCACCTTTGCAAAGCACATAAATGCAATACTTCTTCCTCAGGGAGGCAGTATAAGTGTATGCGGGATAGACTCCAGGGATGAAGAAAAATTATACGAACTCAGAAAAGCTGCAGGTATGGTTTTTCAGAATCCTGACAACCAGATTGTAGCAACTATTGTCGAGGAGGATGTTGCATTCGGTCTTGAGAATATAGGCGTTGACTGGCAGGAAATGCATGAAAGGGTTAAGGATGCATTAAAGGCTGTAAATATGTATGATTACCGTAAACGCCCTCCTCATCTTCTTTCGGGAGGACAGAAACAGCGAGTAGCTATTGCAGGAATACTTGCGATGCAGCCCAAATGTATAATTCTTGATGAGCCCACGGCAATGCTTGACCCAAAAGGCAGGAGAGAGGTTTTAGATACAATTATCTCCTTAAATAAAGAAAAAAATATAACAATTCTACTTATAACACACTATATGGACGAAGCGGCAAAGGCAGATAGGGTAGTTGTTTTGGATAGGGGAAAGGTTGTTTTTGACGACTCCCCTCAAAAAGTTTTCAACTATGAAAAAGAATTGATTGAACTTGGGCTTGACGTGCCGGAATCTTGTGCTTTAGCACGTAGATTAAGAGAAAATGGAGTTTTAATTAACAATGGCGTGCTGACACCGGAGGAGTGTGCACAGGAAATATTACGTCAAAGGAAAAAACTATGATAGAATTTAAAAATATTTCATATTCATATACTGCAAACAGTGATGAAAACACAGTTGCAGTAAATAATATCGATTTAAAAATAAATAAAGGTGAGTTTATTGGTATTGCCGGTCAGACAGGAAGCGGTAAGACTACTATTGCACAAATTCTTGCAGGGCTGATTACTCCGACTTATGGCACAATATCTATCGATGGGGAAGAATACAAGGATTATAAAGCTGCTGCACGTGCACTTAGAAATAAGGTAGGCATTGTGTTCCAGTATCCCGAACATCAGCTTTTTGAGGAAACTGTATATCGCGATATCGCGTTCGGGCCGAAAAATAAAGGCCTATCTGAAAAAGAAATCGAAGAATGTGTTAGAAAAAGTGCAAAGCTTGTTAATTTAAAAGAAGAGCATTTTGATAAATCCCCTTTTGAACTCTCTGGAGGTCAAAAACGCCGTGTTGCAATTGCAGGTGTTCTTGCAACTGAACCAGAGGTACTTATTTTGGACGAGCCTGCCGCAGGACTTGATCCGGCAGGAAGGGAAAAACTTCTTAGTGAACTTCATAAAATCCGCAAAGAACGTGGTACTACTATTATTCTAATATCTCATAGTATGGAGAACTTAGCACAAAATGTTGAGAGAATAATTATTCTCAATAATGGAGAAAAATTCAGCGATGCAAATAGTCATGAGGCTTTTGTAGATTCCGAACTGCTTGAAAAGTGCGGCTTAGAGCTTCCTGAAATTACAAAAATAATAAAGTATCTTAATAACAACGGGATGAATCTTCCGGAGAACATATTTACAGTGGAAGAGGCAACAGATGCAATATGCAAGGCTATGGGGGTGGAAAAATGATTCGTGACATTACCATAGGCCAGTATTATGACACACAATCGCCAATTCATAAAATGGACCCCAGAACAAAAATCCTCTTTACACTCTTTTTTATGATAACGCTATTTCTTATAGAGGGAATATTGTCTTATATTGCAGTCATTCTTTTAACGGGTGTTATAATTTATGTATCTAATATTCCTATTAAATTTATGCTTAGAGGACTTAAACCCATAGTTTTGATTGTAATTATTACGGCACTTCTTAATTTGTTTATGACACCGGGTGAAAATGTTGTTTTCTCAAAAGGTATTTTTACTGTAACCGTTGAAGGGATATATATGGCGACAAAAATGGCTGTAAGGATAATTCTTCTTATTGTAGGATCATCTCTTTTAACGCTTACAACAACCCCGACAGTTCTTACTGGGGGATTGGAAATACTTCTTTCTCCACTGAAAAAAGTAGGGGTGCCTATATCTGTTTTCGTAATGATGATAAGCATTGCACTTAGGTTTATACCCACGCTACTTGATGAAACTGATAAAATAATCAAGGCACAAACTTCACGTGGTGCTGATTTTGAACATGGTAACCCTCTTAAAAGAATCAAGGCGATGATACCTATTTTAGTGCCGCTTTTTGTCAGTGCGTTCAGAAGGGCTGATGAACTTGCCGTTGCAATGGAATGTCGTTGTTATAACGCTGACGCAAAACGCAGTAATTACCGTAAATTCTGCTTTGGCAGGTATGATTTTTACGCACTTATATATTCTCTTGTTTTTATTCTTATTCTCGTTATTATAAAGGTTGTGCAGTAAATGACTTATAAGCTTACGATGGCATATGACGGAACACATTATCATGGATGGCAACGTCAAAAGAATGGTGTAACAGTTCAAGAGGTTCTGGAAGAATGTTTGTCAAAAATGTTTGTCAAAGAAACCGTTGTAACAGGTTGCTCCAGAACAGACGCAGGTGTACATGCTAAAATATACGTGTGCAGCTTTAGCGGGGAAACAACTATCCCTGCCGAAAAGATTCCATTTGTACTAAATACAATGCTTCCCTCGGATATTCGGGTTTACAATTGTGAAGAGGCGCACGATGGATTTAATGCAAGATTTGAAACAGTTACAAAAGCATATGAATATAAAATTGTAAATCGTAGCTTTGCAGACCCTTTATTAAGAAATTTTGCGTGGCATTATCCCGTGAAACTTGACGTAAACAAAATGAAGAGTGCTGCAAAAATAATGCAGGGAAAACATGATTTCGCCTCGTTTTGTGCTGCGGGAAGCAGTGCCAAAACAACGGTAAGAAACTTAAAAGAGCTTACTGTGAAAGCCGATGGTGATATAATAACAATCAGGGCTGCCGCAGACGGCTTTTTATATAATATGGTGAGAATTATTGTAGGCACTCTGGTTTATGTTGGTAATGGCAAGATTTCTGAAAAAGAGATCAGAGAACTTATTGAGAAAAAAGACAGGCGTCTGATGGGAATAACAGCTCCGCCACAGGGGCTTTCACTCGTGGAGGTCAATTATGAATAAAGAAAAAATATTATCTATATTAAAAAATACTGCTACGATAATTGTAATTGTTGCGATGTTTATAATTATATTCTATCAAAACCGTGACCGTGATATTTTTAAATTCGGAAAAAGCGAAAGCAGCAATATTATTTCTGCTGTACAGGAGAATTCCAAAGGTTTCTTAAGCGGGGATATAAGACGAATCGGAGATAATGTTGCTTTTTTAACGACTAAATCATATTCTGTTCTTGATAAAAATGCTGAGGGTGAAAGTGTGAAAATGGCACTTTTAGAGCCGCAACTTCACACAGAAGGTGAATATGCAGTATGCTATAACCTTGACTCAACAGAAGTAACTGTTTTTAAGAACACGACAGAAGCTTATATTGCTAAGACAGAAAATAAAATAATTCGTGCAAAAGTAAACAAAAATGGTTACCTCTTTGTTGTTACAGAAAAAGAAGGCTACAACTGTGAAGCTATGGTGTTTAATCGTAAAGGTGAGGCCATTTTTAAATGGGATGTAAGCAAGAGCGAATTTCTCGATGGGGATATTAACTGCAGTAACAACGCAATTGCCCTTTCCCTTGCGGCAGCAGGAAATGAAAAACTTATTGGTGAAATTGTTCTTGTCGATATTACAGACGCTAAAGTAACAAAAAAAGAAACCTTTGATTCCTCGGTTTTCTTTTCGCTTGATTTTAACAATAATGACACATATACTGCTCTTGGAAGCAATAGTCTTACTTATTTTAACTCTGACGGAACTAAAAAGTGGTCTTATAATTATGGAGAAAAAACCCTTTTGAGAGCCGAAACTGCTGAAAATGATATGATGGTTCTTGCTTTCGGTGCGAAAGGCGGAATTTTTGACGGAAATTCTACTGAGGTTAAGGTTATAAACAGACTGGGAAAAGTGACGGCAGAAAAAACTTACAACCACGTAATTGATGATATATCCATAAACAATAATTTTGTGGCACTTGTTTTTGACAAGGAAATTATGGTGGTTGACTCGAAACTCAGGGAAAAAAGAAAACTAAAAACCGAATATAGTATAAAAAAAGTTGAATTATATGATGATAACAAGCATTTATTTGTATTAGGAACATCTAGCGGAGAAATCATCGAGTAAAGGGGAGAGCTAATCAAAATGGCAGATATTATATTGATAGCAGTTATAATTATATCAATCTATATCGGTGCGAAGAGGGGATTGGTAAGGACACTCTTCACCACTCTTTCAACGTTTATTTCGCTGATTTTAACTGCTTTGATTTATACGCCAATTTCCAAGGCTTTACATAATTCTCCTCTTGGAAGCTACATAAAAGAACTTACTCTGAATTTTTTTGCGGAGAAATTTGAAAACACATCACAACTTCCAATGGTTAATCACGCAGCGGAGACAGCATCAGTGCTTATAGTTAATATTGTGAGTTTTATACTGGTTATATTAGTAATAAGAATCTTTCTTGCATTTTTGTTCACTATCCTAAATATAACTGCAAAACTTCCTGTTATAAAGCAGTTTAATTCGATTTTGGGAATGTTGATTGGTGCCGTGGGAGGCATACTAATCTCATATATTGCAATAGGCATCATTGCAGCTCTTGGAGGTGATGGAAATATTGGAATTGTGAAAGAAAGTATACAAAACTCATATTTTGCAATAAAAATTTACAATAATAATCTTGTAGCAAGTCTACTAATGAATTTTCTTCATTAAAAACACCCCTGGCTCCTTATAGGGAGCTTGGGGTGTTTTTTATAGATATTTATTGTCCTGCGCTTCTAAGAACATTTGCTTGATGTGCAGAATTTTCTACGCCACTGCTATGCCCAATAGATTTATAAAAATGCAAATCAAAATGTCCGTGTGCGTTATTTCCCTTTATGTAATCGTAATTAATTCCTGCTCCATAGTTGTCGCTACGCCAGCTTGTCCATTCGCCGCCGGCAGCACCCTCATTTCCTGCATGAAGCATTCCCGCAGCACTTGCGGCAATAGTACGTCCGTTATGTTTAATAAGCACGCTGCGTTTGTTCCAGTTAAAATTACCGCCCCATATTTCTTTCATTATTGCGGCATCGTTTGCAGTGAGGGGTTCGCAATCAGCATGACCGCTTCCTACGGTTCTGCGTGCGTTAAAGCTTTTCTTTGTTTCTAGGTCAACCACTGTAAAATCAGCATTAATTGGAATAACATACTGTGCTTCCGTAAACCAATTTAAAAGTTCGCCGTAGCCTTCGGGTGCATATTTAACAGGGACATGATGTACAGGAATCGTAAGCTTCATTCCCGTGTATATATAGCTAGATTCGCTAAGCGAATTAACCTCAAGAAGTTCAGAGTATGGAATTTTGTATTTAATAGCGATGTTCCAAAGCGTATCTCCGTCTTGAATTGTATGTGTTGTATATGTAACATATGCTGAACCTGGTGTACTTCCTCCCGAGGACGAACCGCTGGAAGAACTGCCCTTAGAAGGAATTTTCACGACATCTCCTACATGCAGTACTGTTTTTTCCGTTGCATTATTTATTGAAAGTATCGAGTCAAGGCTGACGCCGTATTTTTGAGATATTATCCAATATGTATCGCCCTTTTGAACTTTATATGTAGTGTAACTGCGGTCTGCATCAGGAATTACAATTTTTTGTCCTACATAAAGAGAGGAATTACTTGTTGCGTTATTGGCACTTTGAAGTGCGGAAAGAGAAACCCCGCATTTTTTTGCGATAAGATAATAAGAATCCTCCTTCTGCACTGTGTATGTATGTGATGGTACAGTGATTTTTTGCCCTACATAAAGGGCGGAGCTACTGCTAGCACCTTTTGCATTAAGCACGGAATTAAG
>JAZLEL010000017.1:0-25991 GCA_045615265.1 Clostridia bacterium
CTGTGATATTCTATCGCAAAGCGATGCACCTCGTCCTGTATACTTGTAATAAGATGAAAAACAGAGCTTATAGGATTTATATATACCTCTCCATTCTCCGACAGAAGTGCACGGGTGCGGTGCTTATCATCTTTTACCATACCGAAAACGGGGATATCGATGTTAAGCTCTTTAAAAAGGGATTTTATGGCGTTAAGTTGTCCTTTACCGCCGTCAAGAAGTATAAGGTCAGGCAATTTCCGGAATTTGCCGTCTGCTTCAAGTTTTTCGTGCGTGAAACGGCGGTATAATACCTCACGAAGTGATGCAGTATCATTTGCCCCTTCCACAGTTTTTATTTTAAAACGGCGATACTCCTTTTTCGCACTTTTGCCATTTTCAAAGACTACCATAGACGCAACACTGTCCGTTCCCGATATATGAGAAATATCATATGACTCGATTCTGTCGGGAATTACCTCAAGCCCTAAAAGCTGTGCCAGCTCCGTAACAGACTCCTTGCGGAGCTTTTCCTTTACCTCCGTCGTTTTATAATTTTCAATGTTTTTAAGGGCATTGTTATATGCCATATCAACGGTCTTTTTATTATCTCCACGCACAGGAACTTTAATATAGACACGCTTTCCCCTTTTCTCTTCAAGGTACTTTTCCCTTGTTTCTAAATCATCTATTTCGTGAGAGAGAAGTATTGTCTGCGGAATGTAATTATCACGGGAATAAAATGCAGCCACAAACTCTGTGATAATCTTACTTGTATCGCTATTTATTCCTGAAGAAAGATTAAAGCTGTCACGGCCTATAAGCCTGCCCCCACGTATATAGAAGACCTCCGCTGATGAGAGAGAATCCTGTGCTGCAACGGCAATTACATCTACATCTCCTGTGCTATCGGTGATAACCTTCTGCTGCTCACCAAGCCTTTTAACTGACGCTGCCCTGTCCCTTAAGAGTGCGGCACGCTCAAACTCGAGATTCTGTGATGCTTCCTGCATTTCTTTCTGGAGTTGGTCGGCCACTTCTTCATCCTTACCCTCAAGGAATCGGATAATGCTCTTAAATAATTTTTTGTATTCGGCGGGCTTTTCATTTCCCTGACAAATTCCACTGCAACGTCCCATCGAATAATAAAGGCATGGTCTGCCTTTATTTAGGTCCCTTGGAAACTGCTTAGAGCAGTGCGGCAAAAGAAAAATATTTTTCAACAGTTCCATTGTTTCCTTTATTGAATATCCGCTCGGGTACGGACCGAAATACATTGCCCCGTCATTTTCAATTTTTCTGACAAAGAGCATACGGGGATATTCCTCGTTCATTGTTATTTTGATATAAGGGTAGTGCTTATCATCTTTTAGTAAGATATTATAACGGGGTTTGTTCTCCTTAATGAGGTTGGATTCAAGAACAAGTGCCTCCATCTCACTGTCACAGATAACATAGTCAAAATCTTTAATTTTAGACACCATAACCTCAGTTTTCGGGCTATGATTTGCACTTTTTTGAAAATACTGCCGAACACGGTTTCTGAGGATTTTTGCCTTCCCTACATATATGATTTTTCCTGATGCATCCTTCATCATATATACGCCAGGTTTTTGTGGCAGTTTATCAAGTTTTTCTCTTATAATATCATTCATAACTGTTTCTCCCTTATAAAAAAAGGCGGTACCCCGCCTTTTTTTATAACAAGCTCATCGCTATATTTACATAAATTATCAATGACAAAGCATCGATGATGGTTGTGATAAAGGGGCTTGCCATAACTGCCGGGTCGAAACCGATTTTGCTTGCAACCATTGGCAGAGAGCAACCAACTGTTTTTGCCGCAACAACCGTTGAAAGAAGAGTAAGGGAAATTACTGCCGCAACAGATACCGAAACTTTGCTTACCAATACAAGAAATAAAAAGTTTATTACTGCAAGGGTAATTCCGCAAAGAATTGCAACCCTGATTTCCTTCCATATTACCCTCAAAACATCTTTAAATTCTATTTCTCCGATTGAAAGACCACGGATGACAGTAACCGATGCCTGGCTTCCGCAGTTACCGCCCGTTGCCATAAGCATAGGAATACTTGCTATAAGGACAGGAAATCCTATAAGTGCATTTTCGTAATATGTTATGATACCACCGGTGAATGTTGCTGAAAACATAAGTATTAAAAGCCACGGAATACGGCTCTTGAAAATCTCAAAAATGCCTGTTTTAAGGTACGGCTTTTCAAGGGGCATAATAGCACCCATTTTTTCAATATCTTCAGTCGTTTCTTCCTGCAATACGTCAATTACGTCATCGACCGTAACAATACCTACAAGCCTGTTTTCCTCATCAACAACGGGCATTGCAGAAAGGTCGTATTTTGTAAAGTCGTGGGCAACGTCTTCTCTGTCTTCCGTTGTAAGGGCACTGATGACATCTTCTGTCATTATTTCTTCCATTGTGGCATTTTCCTCTGCCAGAAGGAGAGTGCGGACAGTTACTATACCCATCAGCTTTCTGTTATCATTTGTAACATAACAGGTGTTAATGGTTTCTTTATCAATACCAGTTCTTCTTATTCTTTTGATTGCATCTTCAACTGTCATATCGGGACGCAGGGAAACATACTCTGTGGTCATAATGCTTCCCGCACTGTCCTCGGGATATTTTAAGATTTCATTTATAAGTTTTCTTTTTTCAGGGTCTGCCTGTCGTAAAATTCTTCTTACGACGTTTGCAGGCATTTCCCCTACAAGGTCTGCCGCATCATCGACATAAAGCTCATCGACAACTTCTTTAAGCTCACTGTCGCTGAAGCTTTGAATCAAAAGCTCCTGCTGGTCCTCCTCCATCTGTGCAAAGGTTTCAGCCGCAAGCTCTTTGGGCAAAAGTCTGAAAATAAGCGGAACCTGCTCTTTCTTGCAATCCTCTAAAATCAGTGCAATATCCGCTGCGTGCATGGTTTCCATCGCATCACGAACGGAGGCATACTTCTTCCCCTCAATCAGACGCATTATCATTTCGGTGACTAAAACATCTCTGTTCTCCGCCATTGGTAATCCCTCATTTCTTCATAGTTTTTGCAATTTTTTCAATCCATGAGGGACAAAGGGTGCCTATAACTGCGAAAAACAGACGCAGTCAGGCATACTTCGTCCGATTTTACTACTATTTCCTCCCGCGTCCATTCTTCTCACCTCTCTTATCTGTGTTCTAGTTCATTTTATTGTATCACAAATTTTATCTCTTTTCAAATAATTTACGCATTTTTTCTGCAATTAATTCTTTTCTTATTTGGGTTTCTTCCAGAGAAACCTTGTAAATGCCATTTACAAGTATAAGAACATCGCCCTCTTTTGCATCGGGAATATTCTTTTTAGGTACATCTATCGTACCTCCCGACTCCTTTTCAAGAACTGCGAAATCTCCCTCAAACCTGTCAACAATATATTTTTCCATAGCTTATACCCCTTACTTTGATGTATGCTCTGCAAAGGTTTCAGTAAATATATGGCTACCGTCATTTTTCTCTGTATCAGTATGATAGAAAAGGTAATTATGCTTCTGGGGATTCATTGCCGCACGGATTGATTCAAGACCCGGATTACAGATTGGTCCTACGGGAAGTCCCTCATACTTATAGGTATTGTAGGGAGAGTCAACCTCAAGGTCCTTATACAATACCCTGTCTATATTATAAAGACCATCGGAAATTACATATACTACGCTTGCATCAATCTGCAGAATCATTCCCTTATCAATTCTGTTCTGTATAACTCCCGATATGGTTGTACGCTCACCATCAAGCTTTGCCTCACGCTCAATAAGAGCCGCACGGTTTATCGCTTCAGCCATATCCATACCATCGGGGAGCATATCCTTTACCTTGTTATACTGCACCTGAAACTCGCCAAGAAGGGTATTTATAACCTTTGAGGCACCTGCACCTGCACTGAAATTATAGGTGCTTGGGAAAAGATACCCCTCCAGCTTATATTCTACCCCATCACGCTCATGAATATCGTCTATAAAGTCATAATTGAATTTTCCGTTTTTAAGCTCATTTAAAAACTCGTCTGCCGTACAGATTCCCAAAGCTTCACAACGGCGGGCAATCATCTGTGCACTGAAACCCTCGGGGATTGTAAGTCTTATATCCTCTTTAAGCTCGCTCGGTTTTAAAAGTGTGTCTATAATATCATCAAGGCACATATCTTCTTTTAAAATATATTTTCCGTAATTGAGTTTTCCCCTGTGAGGAGAGTTTTTCATTTTAAGACGGAAGGTAATTTCGTAATCTATTACACCCTCCTCCTTAAGCACCTGTGCAATCTTTTTTTCAGAAGCACCCTTGGGAATCTGAACAGTGACATCTTTATCAGAAGATGTCTTACGGGTGTATTCTAAAAACATTGAAAGAACAAAAAACATAATAATTGCTATTACAATAAGTAATATTCCAAAAACAACCTTTTTCTTAATTTTCAAGTACATCGCCCTCTTCTGTGTATGATTTTTTTATAAAATCAAAATCCCGTGCAGGCTTATGCCATAGCACGGGAACGTGACATTTCAACAAATTCTGAAGCAATAAATGTAATATCGGACAAACGCTCTATACTTTCCATAACCTCAGCAAGAATAGCATCCTGCTCTTGATGGAAAGTCATAGTATTTTCACTGAGCATCACACAGCCTGTAATAGTTCCGTGACGTTTTGAGTAACGCTTTAAGAGCGAATCTATGTCCTCTGCAATAACTTCGCCTTCTCTGAAGCCTCCGAAAGAAAATGATTCGGAATAATACGCAATATTGCCACGGATTTCATATATTACAAATGCGTGTCCCGCCCCCGGGTATGCTGACGAATATCCTGCCTGAATAGGAAAACTTACAACAATGTTTTTAAGATTTTCGCCATACTTTGCCTTAAGTTTATCTATGCAATCGGCACCGCTTTCTCTATACACAAAATATCCGCCGCTTGTCTGTGTTACATTTTCAAAATTTGAGTACCATTTGTTTCCGTTGCCGTGAAAATCAAACTGATTTTCAAATATACCCATAGCTCTGAGCTGACATTTAACATATGTTCCGCAATATCCGCTAAAGCTTCTCCTATTAAAGTATGAATGTGCAGTTTTGTAAATTTTATGGCCGTAAGAGGTTAAATCGGAAGGCACACTGTAAAATTCTGCCCCCGCAGTATTAGACATTACCATTATCGCTGTAAGGATTATAAAAGCCCTCTTAAACTTGTTAATTAAAAACATACAATCTCTCCAAATTAATGATTATTTGCATCCTTCAAAAGATGCACTATTCATAAATTCTTGAATATTTTACCATTAATTTGTAACAATTGCAAGCGTTTTTGTAATAATTTTTTAATTATTTACGGTTTGTTAAAATTTTTACTATCGGCTTTTGCCTTTATTTAGGGGAGTATGGTTTTTTGCACTCTACATCATTTTGTAACAATTTCAGTTTTAAACCAGCCTATCATATCATCGTAAAGGGGGATTTCGCAGGAAAGTCCCTCTCTTAAACCGTAAATTTCCTCGACAAGCTTATCTGAATCATTAATTGGCTGCTCTATAAAAATCTTATCATGCTTTGTAGATGTATGACGCTGTCTGTCAAGGAGAATTTCCTCATACATTTTCTCTCCAGGACGAAGACCCGAAAACTCAATCTTTATGTCAACATCAGGAACAAGGCCGCTAAGCTCAATAAGATTTCTTGCCAAATCCACAATTTTAACAGGCTCGCCCATATCTAAGATAAATATTTCTCCACCTTCTGCAAGGGCACCCGCCTGCATTACAAGCTGTGCCGCCTCGGGGATAGTCATAAAGAAACGATTTATTTCAGGATGTGTTACCGTTACGGGGCCACCCTCTCTGATTTGCTTTTTGAAAAGAGGGATAACGCTGCCATTACTTCCCAAAACGTTACCAAAACGAACAGCAACATAGATGGTTTTACCGCCGTTTCTTTTCTGGCTGAGGGCAAATCTCTGTACTACCATTTCTGCAATACGCTTGCTTGTCCCCATTATATTTGTAGGATTAACGGCTTTATCAGTGGAAATAAGGACAAATCTTTCAACATTAAACTGTTCACTTACCGAAGCTACATTATACGTGCCATAAACATTGTTTTTGATTGCTTCATCAGGGCTGTCCTCCATAAGAGGAACATGCTTATGTGCAGCAGCATGGAACACTACCTTAGGCTTATATGCTGCAAACACTTCCTCAAGTCTCTTTCTATCACGGACAGAGCCTATAAGCACCTCCATCTTTAATTCAGGATACTTTTTCCTAAGCTCTATCTGGAGGTCATATACATTATTTTCATATATATCAA
Source organism: Clostridia bacterium (assembly GCA_045615265.1). Taxonomy (GTDB): domain Bacteria; phylum Bacillota; class Clostridia; order UMGS1883; family UMGS1883; genus UMGS1883. The sequence goes on from JAZLEL010000017.1 coordinate 6,350, forward strand.
AAATTATCAGACGGCTTGGGTTAAATTTTGCAATCTGACGGCAAAGTTCACTTCCTATACTTCCGCCGCCACCTGTCACAATAACAGTCTTTTGCTCTATGTATTCAAAAATATCCTTACCGTCAATAATCTCTTCTTTTCGTCCAAGGAGGTCCTGCGGAGTAACCTCACGAATCTGATTTATGCTTGCTTTTCCGCTGACAAGCTCAAAAAGAGATGGAACAGTAGAGGTTTTGATCCCCGTTTCACGGCATGTACGCATAATAGCATTATGCTCTGCACTGTTTCCCGAAGGGATAGCAATAATAATTTCCTGGACCTTATATTCCTTTACCGCAGTTGCAATTTTTTCTCTTCCCCCTACAACAGGAACATCGGAAATAAGCATGCCATGCTTGTTGGAATCGTCATCAATTGCAACGACAGGATACATAAGGGTATCTTTTCGCATGCTTCTTATAAGGGCAGACCCCGTATCGCCAGCACCTACAACCATAACACGGGTCTTTTTAGAATTCTGCCTGATAATGGCTCTGCGTCTGGAATGTATCCTCAAAACCTTTCCTGCAAATCTCTCAACTGTAAATCCACAAACGGATAAAAGTCCGATTAAAAGGTAGTCAGAAAATGTAAAAAGTGTTTCATTGAGGACAAGTATTCTTGAAAGAGCAAAGGTAAGAAGTGTTCCTCCGCATATTGCCCCATACATAGTAATATACTCAGAATGTTCTGCATAACGCCAGCTTGTAGCATAGCAACCTGCAAGTCCCAGAGTTGAAATTACTGCAAGGCATAGAATAATAAGCTCTCTGTACTTTCCCGCATAAAAAAGTAACGGAGATACCTCCAGGGAGTTTGTCCTCAGTGCATTTGCAATCCATGCTGCCATAATAATAATGAGTGTGTCAAAAAAGATCATCAGCAATACACGGTTAGAATTATTTATTTGTACCGTAGTTGAGTATTTCTTTGAAAACATATTAGTCTTCTCCCATTATCTCATAAAATATCACAGTATATTTTATACCATTATTATTTGAATGTCAAGACTGAAAAAATGTGCCGTGCATAGCCATGCACGGCACATTTTGAGTGGTTTTATATTCTGAGTGTTACTCCCACCCGGGTAAGATTTGCAATAATCTTATCTATGTGCTGCTGAATTTCTTCCATAGAAAGTGTTCTCTCATTAGAAGAGAAAGAAAATCTCAATGTGATGGACATTTCCCCGTCAAGCTCATAAGTATCAACAAGATTTACTGCATCAAGCTCACAAATTTCCTCATTTGTCCATGCAGAGGAAATTTCATCATACTTTTTACCGTTTAAAACCAAGGAAAGGTCGTAGTCTACCCCTGGGAATCTTGAGGGTTCTTTAAACTTAAGGATGCTTTTTTCTGCATTTTCAAAATCAGCCATATCAATTTCGATACATACAACTGCTGCGTTTTTATCAATCTTTTTAAGATTAGACGGATGGAGCGTGCAAAGAACACCTATTTTTTGCCCGTTTACAGAAATTTCAGTTGTATTCTTGGGATGCTGCCAGTTATGAACTGGTGAAATTCTCGTAAACTGAGGCTGGCTGTGACGAAGCTGCTGCGAGATATATCTTATGATTTCAACAGCCTTAAAATACAGTTCCTTTTCACTGCAGGTTTTATCAAAGAGGGTAATACCAAGATGCTGTCTTTCGTTAGCTTCTCCCTTTTCTGTTACGCCCTCTACCACTCTGCCGATTTCAAATATGCCGTAGGAAGGCGCATACTGCTTATTCTCATATGCGAAAGTAAGCAGTGTGGGAAGCATACTGTTACGGATAGTACCATTCTCAGGAGTTGCAATATTAAGAATGGTTACATTTTCCTCAACATCGATGCCCAGTTTCTTGTATTTATTACCATCACACCAGATATAGGAATGTACCTCATTCATCATATAACGCTGAACAAGAATGTCCTTTATAACCTCACTGTCACGGTGCATAACTGTTTCTCTTACAGGAACAAGAGCACTCTTTGTTGTAGTGATTTCAAAGTTATCATATCCGTAAATACGTGTGATTTCCTCAATAACATCAGCCTTTATTGTAACGTCCTTTGTTGCACGCCATGAGGGTACTGTTACGCTGAATTCTTCCCCGTCGAGTTTTGCATTGAAGCCTAAGAGATTAAGGGTGGAAAGAATCTGCTCGTTGGGAATATCGATACCTGTATAACGGTCAACATATGCCTTTGTAAATGAAAGACCGATTGTATCGTACTTCTTAACATATTCGTCTGTAATCTGGGAAGAAACTTTTGCACCCGGGTCAATTTCAAGAAGAAGATTTAAAAATCTCTTGATTGCAGTGATTGTGATTTCAGGGTCAAGAATCTTTTCGTAACGCATACTTGCATCAGTACGAAGACCGAGTCTTGAAGAAGATTTACGCACACAAACACCGTCAAAGTTTGCACTTTCAAGCACAACGGAGGTTGTTGTGTCAATGATTTCGGAATCAAGACCGCCCATAATACCTGCGATTGCAACGGGTGTGTCATTATTATAAATAAGAAGTGTGTCCTTTTCGATATCTCTTTCTGCACCGTCAAGAGTAGTAAACTTCATATCATTGTCGGGAGTACCAACTTTGATAGCATCAATCTTTCTTGCATCGAATGCGTGAGTGGGCTGACCAAGCTCAAGCATAATATAGTTTGTAAGGTCAGCAAGAAGATTTATTCCACGCATACCGCAATAGTAAAGACGTATACGCATATTCATGGGGCTGACACTTTCTGTGATGTCAGAAACCTCAAGACAGGAATATCTGTAAACAAGGTCTTCTCTTGTAACTGTTACAGGGATTTTCTTGTCGCCGTTGTAAACAGGCTCTGTAAGAGAAAGGGGCTTAAGCTCCTTCTTTGTAAGTGCCGCAAATTCACGGGCAATACCATAATGGCCCCACAGGTCAGGACGGTTTGTAAGAGATTTATTATCCACTTCAAACACAACGTCATCTATATCAAAGATTTCCTTAAGGTCTGTACCATTTTTAAGAGAGGGGTCGAGTACCATAATACCGCTGTTTTCATCGCTGATGCCAAGCTCTGCTTCGCTGCAGCACATACCCTCGGAAACGAAGCCTGCAACTTCTCTTTTTGCAATTTCAAGACCGGGAACACTGCCGCCAACCTTTGCAAATGCAACCTTAATGCCAAGTGCCGCATTGGGAGCACCGCATACGCAGTCGTAGATTCTGTCTCCGCCGTCTACCTTTAATATGTGAAGCTTTTTGGAGTTGGGATGAGCTTCAAAAGAAACAATCTCACCAACTACAACATTATTTACTTCTTTACCTTTGAAATAAATATCCTCAACCTCAGCAGTAGAAAGAGTAAACTTCATAATGAGTTTTTCAAGGTCTTCTCCAGTAAGGTCAACATATTCTTTTATCCAATTCATTGAAACTAACATCGTAAAACCTCCTTACTCATTCTTGAACTGCGAAAGTGACTTAAGGCTTCCGCTGTTAAATGTTCTGATATCCTTAACACCGTACTTCATCATTGCAAGTCTGGTAAGACCAAGACCGAATGCGAATCCCGTGTATTCCTCGGAATCGATACCGCCGTGTGCAAGTACGTTGGGATGAATCATACCGCAGGGGCAAAGCTCAAGCCAACCGGAGTTTTTGCAGGAGGGACATCCTTCACCGCCACAGTTAAGGCACTTAATGTCAAGCTCGAAACCGGGTTCCACAAATGGGAAGAAGCCGGGACGAAGACGAACTGTAACATCCTTCTGGAAAACCTCGGAAAGCATTGTTTTCATAAAGTAGATAAGGTTGGAAATAGATATATCCTTATCAATCATAATACCTTCCATCTGGAAGAATGTGTTTTCGTGGCACGCATCTGTGGATTCATTACGGAAGCATCTGCCGGGGAAGATCGCACGCAGCGGTGCACCGTATTTTTTCATAATGGCATTCTGTGCCGCAGATGTATGAGTCTTGAGAAGCTGGTTTTCGGTACTTAAATAATAAGTATCCTGCATATCACGGGCAGGATGATGCTTGGGGATATTGAGTGCCTCAAAGCAGTGATAATCGTCAACTATTTCTGAATAATTCTCAATGGTAAATCCCATGCTTGTGAAAATTCTTTCAAGGTCACGCTGCACAAGTGTAATAGGATGATAAGAGCCTGTCCTTATCTCATAGGGCAAAGATTCGTCATACTGTTCTGCACTGTCAATAAGTTTCTGCTGTTCAGCCTCGAGAATAGCTGTTCTCTTTTCAGAAATATTCTTTTCGATTTCCTGTTTGAGAACATTTACCTCCTGACCGAATGCTTTCTTTTCCTCGTTGGGAACGTTCTTAAGCTGGCTCATAAGCTGGGCTACAAAACCCTTCTTTCCCAAAAATTCAACTCTTAATTCTTCAACCTGTTCGGAAGAAGTTACTGAATTGATTTTTTCGTCAAACAGTGCTTTTATTTCTGTCACTTTACTGTTCATACGAATAAACCTCCTTATAAAATATATGTAAAAATGTTTATCATCACAAAAAAGCTCTCGTCCAAACAAGGGACGAGAGCACTCGCGGTACCACCCTAATTCAAAGCAAGATGCTTTGCACTTTTATGCATTAACGCAGCATCACGTTCCGCTTAACGCATATATGCTTTTCACGGAAGGCTCCCGTGCTGAAATTCAGACAAGCACACCTCAGGAAGGCTTTCAGCCCACGACCTCCCCTCTCTAAGAAGTGCAGTGCAAGTCCTACTTACACACGTTCATTGCCGTACTTAGTTATAATAACATAAATAATTATATTTTGTCAACCACAAAATCAAGACATGCTCTTGCCGCTGTGAAAGGTCTTACTTTTGTATTGGCAACCTCTACATGAGCAGGATGAACTGAGTAATTTTTGAGAGCTTCCTCGCTTTCAAAAACCGAGCAGAGCATTACATCCGCTGTGGATGATTCAAGTTTTTCTGTCTGTACGCTTATTTTCAGAAGACCCGGGACTACACCCATAAGGGATTCCAACCCATCTTTTATGCCATTTTTAATTTCATCGTTTTTAAATTCTTCTTTAAGAGTCCATAAAATAATATGCCTTACCATAGTTATATCTCCCTTTTTATATTGGTTACTAATTTGTACTCCGACAATTTATATTAATCGTGTCTTTCGTCCTTGTTTTTGTACATTTCGCAGAATCTTGCTGAAAAGGAGCTTCCCTCTCCTTTTGCGTATAGATGGGACACATCGCCGTAGCTATTCATCCTGAAATAGGCTATACCTTCACGTCTCTCCTCGGTTGTAAGGGTCGATACAGACGAGGGTGCGGCACACAATCCCTGCCATAAGGGCATGGGTGAAATCCCGAGAAGATGGCTTATGAGAACGCATCCCAAGCCAAAGTGGCAGAATATTGCAATCGTGTCCATATTCGGATTTTCCGCACGGTAATAATTTCCCTCGCGGACATATCCGTGCTTGGCAAGAAGCGTGTCAAATTCTCCCGTTACTCTGTCATACTCTTCACGGACACGATTTTCTGACATAACGGGAACCTCGCTCCATTTTTTCTTATCGTAAAACTCATCTATAACCGTCCAGTCAGCGGGCAACCAGTCCCAGCAGACATCAGCCTCCTTATCGCTGGGTTTTAATATTGCAGGGGGGAATTCTTTCAGCCATTCAAAAACACCGTCAGGTTCTCTGCCGAGGTTCTTCAATGTTACCGATGCGGTGTCCTTTGCCCTTCCGAGCGTGGAGGTGTAAATGGATTTTACATCCATTTTTATAAGTTTTTCACTGAGGCATTCTGCCTCTACCCACCCCTGCTCTGTCAGGGAGTCAATAGAATAATCAGGGTCGCCATGTCTTATTATCAGAATCTTCATATGTGCCTCACATTCTTTGAAATTAACAAATTTCAGTTAAATTTATTACATACGAAATTATTATAACATCAACAAAGTAAAATAACAATCTTTTATTGATAAGAATTATCGTTTTTGCAAAAACAAAAGAGCACCAACTTCCGTTGATGCTTTATAACGTGCCAAAATAAATTCACAAAAAGTTGGTAGCGACAGCGAGTCGTAGCGAAGGCGTTTACAACAAAGCAGACGAGCCAAGCGTGACTTTTTGTGAAAAGGAGAAGCAAGGAAGCGGGCGAATGATTTTTTATAAAAAATCGAAGCAAAGCGAACTTCGCTTCTCCGCGGTGCGAGAGACGGGACATCGTCAGAATAAAGCTCGGCTCCGTTTTGTTATGCTTTCGCACAACTCCACTCGCTAGCTTTATCCTTCCTCTCCGAAAAGATTTCGCTTCGCTGCTATCTTTTCGGTATCTTCTTCGGGTTCAAGTCCCTTCCTTTTTTGTATAAAACAAAAGAGCACCAACTTCCGTTGATGCTCTTTGTTTTATGGTGCGAGAGACGGGACTTGAACCCGTATGGTCTCCCACACGCACCTTAAACGTGCGCGTCTGCCGATTCCGCCACTCTCGCATATCGTAACTGCCACCTCGTGACAACGTAGATTATTATAGCAGAGTAGTTTGGGAATGTCAACAGATTTTTTTAAAAAAACTTAAATTTTTTATAATAGTGTTTTTAGCACCATTTTATTGCCCTTTTGCACTTTTTGTATAGAAATATAAAAACCCCCGCCTTTTATGGCGGGGGTTAATTAATCTTTACTGAACTTGGGGAGTTACAACAATTGTTTTTGCTACAAATGCACCATTGCTGTATGCACCTGTTGCAATAATGTTGTCACCCTTTTTGATTTTCTTGAAGTCCATCTCTCTGCCTGTTACTCCGTCTATAACCTTTGCATTGATTGAAGAGCCTACTCTGCTTGCAAAAATCTGCTCGCTTACTGCATTGGTTGTAACTATATTGATATAAGCGTATGCTGTGCTGACATTGTCTACTGTACCGCTCTTTGTGGTTGTAGAAGTATCAGATGCTTGCTCAATCTTTGTAGCAGTAGAGCCGGAAAGAGTAAGTGTAACTACATTTCCTAAACGAAGGTCATATATAGTTGCTGTGGCGCCTGCTACGATATATGCTGCATCCATTCCAATTGCATACTCTTTTTCAACGCCGTTTGAAGAAACAGTAACACTTGACTGTGCTGCTATTTTAATAGCTATTACAGTACCTGTCACTTTTCCATTTTCGCTTGTAGCAACAATTCTTGTGATTTTACCTCTCTTTACTGTAAGAACAACCTTGTCACCTGCCAAAACATCTCTGAGGGAAGCGGAGTTTCCGTCACGGCGGATTGTCGCACTGTCAGAAACTGAATATTTTGACACGGTTTCTTCTTCAGTAACTTCGTTTACAGTTGTAACGGAGAGAGTAATGGGATTTTCAAGGTTTATGGATTTAACCGTACCCTGAACTGTTGCCTCCGCTGTCAGGCGGTCAACAGAAACAATTTCTGTTCCGCGAAGCTTCAATACAACGTAATCATTAACCGCTAAGGATTTTGCACTATCTTTTACGCCATCGGTTGTAACAACCAATTCTGAGCCTGAATAATAAGACACAACATCTTCTGTACCATCAAGCTTAATAGTAATTCTGGAATAATTATCTCCTGCAATTATTCCCTGTACAACACCGCTTAATGTCTTGCTTACTTCAGGGCTGATAGCTTCAACTGAATAAATGTTGTTACCATGTCTTACAACAACGATGCTGCTGTTTTCGAGAATTCCATCAACTGTTCCTGCTGCACCATCAATGATGATTTTTGCATTCTCGTGAACGGCATAGCTCTTATCATCACCTGCTGCGTTCACAAGCTTAACAATACCGCTGTCTGCGTTAACACTTGTTACCACACCTTTTTCTATGCTCATATCGAGGTTTTCCATTATTCTGTAAAGAAGAACACAAACCTGTGCACGGCTTAAAGCACCATCTGCATCAAACACAATGCTTCCATCGTCCTTCTTAACGCCGTTCATAAATCCGTTTTCTACAACGTAAGCTATATAGCCTGCATCATTATTGCTGATAGATGCATTGTCTGCGAAGTCAAGCTGGTCAGCAAATGTTTTTTCGATTTCAGCATCCATAAGGTTTGAAAGGAAAATAGCTGCGTCCTTACGTGGGAACTCGTCAAGATATTTTCCGTTTTCAAGATATTCTATAACATCGTCTTCATCTATAACGCCCTTGTATAAAAGGAAAGAAATTTCTCTCTTAAATGAGTTATAGGAGTCAATATTAAGACCCTGAAGAAGATACTGATACTTCTCATATGCAAGGTCGGCAATTTCAGAATAAGCCTTATCAGAATAGCCTGACACACGTGAGAAAAGAATGAGTGCCTCTATCTTGCTGATAGCCTTGTCCGGCTTAAATGTGCCGTCTGTATAACCTTTGATAATACCGGATTCTGTCATTTTCTCAATCTGTTCTGATGCCCAATCGTGGTCGGGAGAAAGAACATCGGGGAATGTACTCGCTGCAAGCGATGATGTCGCTATGCATGAGAGGATTAAACTAAGTGCAATTATAACGGACAGAAATTTGTTTTTCATTTCTATCGTCCTCCTTCCTATACTTGTATATATCATACCACATCGGCAGACTAAGTGCAATACAAAAATACAAAAAAATGTGTAAAATCACTTATTTTTTTACACAAAATGCACTATATTTTGTATTTATAGACTAAATGTGAATTTTGTATATTTTAATTGAACTTGAGGGCGTTTTATGATATAATAATATTTAGCCCTAGGAAAGGAAATGAAGTTTTATGTTATGTACAAGATGCAACAAAAATGTTGCTGTTATATTCGTAACCCGTATGGAAGGCGGCAAAACAGTAAATGAAGGACTTTGTATGCCCTGCGCAAGAGAGCTTGGAATAAACACTATGCAGCAGATGGCGGACGGTCTTGATATGGGAGATATGGACAATCTGGAAGCACAGATGATGGAAATGATTGAAGGCGAAGAGGGAGATATGTCAGACGGTTCTAACCCCTTTGCAAGCTTTCTGTCAAACATCTTCGGTGGATTCCCCCATCAACCTGACGCTGACGGGGCAAAAGCTCCCGAGCCTGATAAAAAAGGGGGAAAGAAGCCTGAAAAGAAGAAAAAGCTTCTCGATACCTATGGCACAAATCTGACACAGAAAGCAAGAAACGGTCAGGTTGATATAGTAGTTGGTCGTGAAAGGGAAATCGAAAGACTCGTACAGATTTTAAACAGACGCACAAAGAATAATCCTGCACTTTTGGGTGAACCTGGTGTGGGAAAAACCGCAATTGCAGAGGGCTTTGCGGAGAGGATTGCCTCCGGAAATGTTCCCGAAAAGCTTCTTGATAAGGAAGTTTATCTTCTTGATTTTACCGCAATTGTGGCAGGAACGCAGTACAGAGGGCAGTTTGAAGCACGCCTTAAAGGAATTATAGAAGAAACCAAAAAACTCGGTAACATAATACTCGTTATTGATGAACTTCACAACATTGTCGGTGCAGGCGATGCTGAGGGAGCGATGAGCGCGGCAAACATTTTAAAGCCTGCACTTGCCCGTGGTGAAATTCAGGTAATCGGGGCAACCACACTTACCGAATACCGCAAATTCATCGAGAAGGATTCCGCCCTTGAAAGACGTTTCCAGACAGTTATTGTTGATGAGCCGTCACCCGAAGAAACGGTGCAGGTTTTAAGAGGAATAAAAGAATACTACGAAAATTACCACAAAGTTAAAATTCCTGATGAGGTTATAAACACAGCCGTTACACTTTCACGCAGATATATTACCGACAGATTTCTTCCCGATAAGGCTATTGACCTTATTGATGAAGTGGGAAGCCGTGCAAACCTTAAAAATGCAATTCTTACAGAGCTTGCAAGAACAGAGAAAAAGCTTGCTTTAATCACTGCACAAATGGAGGAAGAAAACTCCCCGAAAGATGAAAGCGGCAGCGAGCAGGATTACGAAAAGCTTGCTGAATTAAAGACGCAGGAATGTGCTCTTCGTGAGGAAATAAATAATCTTAACGAGCAGCTCTCCGATGTTACATTAACTCCTGAGGATATTGCATATGTAGTTGAGTCCTGGACAAAAATTCCTGTGCGTAAAATAACGCAGGCTGAAACAGAAAGGCTTTTAAGCCTTGAGGATAGGCTTCACAAGCGCATTATAGGTCAGGATGAGGCAGTGAGTGCGGTCAGCCGTGCAATCCGCAGAAACAGAGCAGCACTTTCCAAAAAACTCCGCCCTGCAAGCTTCATTTTTGTCGGACCCACAGGTGTTGGAAAGACAGAGCTTGTAAAGCAGCTTGCAGTTGAGCTTTTTGACAGTGAAGATGCTCTTATAAGGGTTGATATGACAGAATTTATGGAGAAGCACTCCGTGTCAAAGCTTGTTGGCTCTCCCCCAGGATATGTAGGCTATGACGATGCGGGGCAGCTTACCGAGAAAGTGAGGAGAAAGCCTTACTGCGTTGTGCTTTTTGACGAGATTGAAAAGGCACATCCCGATGTTCTTAATATAATGCTGCAAATACTCGATGACGGAAGAATAACCGACAGTCACGGCAAGGTTGTAAGCTTTGAAAACACCGTCATCGTTATGACAAGCAACGCAGGAAACGACTGGAAAGGCAGCGGAATCGGTTTTACAGAAAGCGTGGCTAAGCAGAATAAGGAAAAGGTTCATCGTGCACTGAAAGCCATATTCAGACCTGAGTTTCTTAATCGAGTTGATGAAATTATAGTGTTTGACGAGCTTAATTATGAGCAAATGATAAAAATCCTTGATATTATGCTTTCTGAGCTTTCGGAAATGCTCGAAAACAAAGGTATTTCACTCATTGTAACAGATGAGGTAAAGAAAATTCTTGTAAAAGAGGCTATGGGCGAGCATCTTGGTGCAAGACCGTTAAGACGCCTTATAGGAAGAAAAATCGAGGATAAGCTGTCTGATATAATCATAAGCGGTTCTTACAAAGAAAAGGTAACTATCACCGAAAAAGACGGAGAAATTATTTGTGAGTAAAAAAATCCTGTTCATATATTTTACACCTAAACAAAAACACGAGCTGGAGCTGTGCGAGAAGGTTTTTAAGGCTATTTTCCGCAAATTCAGGGAAAGTGTACTCTTTACGTATATGGGAGTTGACACCTCCCCATCCTGCCGTGACTCTTTTAAGGAGATTCTTTTTAACAAGATACAATGCCACGATGCCGTGTTGATTGGAGGCAAAGGAATATCCTCCGAGGAAGAAATATTGACAAAGGAAATTCTTGAGCTTTCGGCAACAGAAAATCATCTGGGCGGAAATGTAATATGCTACGGTGCATCGCACACTGTTACGGAAAATAAAGATGGTTTTGTTACGCAGACACGTAAGACCCCCATTGAAAACTTCCGCTCGGCTTCTAAAGTGGGGCTAGCGCTTGCCAAAAAGCATAAGAAGCATCTTGTAATATGTACCGACAATGAGAGTAAAGCTGATAAGCCGTTATCAGAAGAACTTTTTTCTTTGTCGGGCAGGGACCTTCATATCCATTCGGAGCATATTTCATTTGACGAAATCATTTCTTTGTGTATTGGTACTATTATGTCATTCGGTGTAACACTGACAACGGAGCAGTATGCAAAAATTATTGCTATTCATCTTAGTTCACAGAGAAAAGCTCCTTCGGGATATTTGCTTCTTCATACCAAGAACGGACATATTTATCAAAGACAAGTCTGTGCCTATGAGGAAATGAGTAACGCCCCCTTATCATCTTTGCTGATGGCGTTTTCAGCATTGATTGAAAACGAGTTTTTTATGACTAGTGCTTCAGATTGGCTAAGAAGAGCTGTCCTTTCGACTTTTGAAACGCACGCAGTTACTCCGCGTGATGAGTTTCTCAAAAAAGTCATTTCAGAAATAGAAAAACCTATGAGAAACCGTAAGAGGTAAATAAAATGAGAATAGAAATAAAAGATTTTGTGCCTGAGCATACATTTGACTGCGGTCAGTGCTTCCGTTGGGAAAAGCAAGCTGACGGCAGTTATATAGGCATTGCCAATTCTCAGGCGGTGAGGGTTCGTGCAGAGGGCAACACTGTTGAAATAGACGGAATAACCCCTGAGGATTATGAAAGTTTCTGGAAAAGATATCTTGATGCAGACAGGGATTATTCACTTATAAAAAAGACTGTAAATATCAACCAGACAATGGATAAGGCAATAACCTTCGGAAACGGCATTCGCATTTTGCGGCAGGACTTTTTCGAGGTGCTTATTTCCTTTATAATATCCCAACGCAGCTCCATCCCTAAAATCAAGAGCTGTATAAATAAATTGTGCAGACTTTACGGCGAGGAAATTGAGTTTGAAAAAAACACATACTATGCCTTTCCCACTCCCGAAAAAATCGCCTCACTTTCAGAGGATGCTATCCGTGATTTAGGTGTCGGCTACCGTGCACCGTATATTTTAAAGGCTGCACAGGCGGTGGAAAACGGAGAAATTGACGGAGCTTTCCTTGAAAAAGCTGACACCCCCGTTGCAAGAGAGAGGCTTTTATCTCTTTATGGCGTGGGTGATAAGGTGTGCGACTGTGTACTTCTTTTCGCCCTTGGTAAATACGATCTTTTCCCTTCTGACGTGTGGATAAAGAGGGTAATGGCAGAAGAATTCAATTCAACTGATGCCAAAAATTCAGGCGAATCACGCTTTGGTGCTTACAGCGGATTTGCCCAGCAATATCTGTTCTACTGGAGGAAGTATAGTAATGTTTAAGAATTTTTATGCAGATGCTTATTTTAACCGAATTACAGAAATTTCTCCCAATTACCTTAAAGACAAGGGTGTAGAGGGAGTCATACTCGATATCGACAATACCTTAATCGGGCATGATGTTCCAATTCCTGATGAAAAAGTTCTTTCGCATTTAAGGCTTTTGGAAGAAAACGGACTTAAGCTATGCGTGGTTTCCAACAATGACTACGAAAGAGTAAGTGCTTTTTCAGAAAAAATCGGCATAAAATATTTTGTTCACAAGGCACTTAAGCCCCGCCTGCACGGCTATAAGCTGGCAGCAAAGGAAATGCAGCTTCCGATGCAGAGCATTGCGGCAATCGGGGACCAGATATTTACCGATGTATGGGGTGCAAAGCGGGCAGGATGCTTTTCAATACTTACAAAACCGCTTCACAAAGGCGGCGAGGGGTTCTTTATAGCATTAAAAAGGATTTTAGAAATCCCATTTGTAACGGGACGTTTTTGATTTTCCCTATACTATAGGAACAAATTTTCTAATATTTTCAAAAAAAGCTTGCATTACATAAATTTAGGTGGTATAATACTTTTGACAGAAAAAGGAGTGGGTTGCAAAACCCACTCTTTCGCATTATATAAGGGAGGAATGGTAACTTGGCAAAAATCGATGAAGCACTTGAAAAAATTGCCCAGGACGTCTGCGAAAGACACGGTGTTTATGTATATAACACTGAGTATAAAAAAGAGGGCAGCGAATACTTTCTCCGCCTTTTTATTGATAAAGACGGCGGGGTAACCATTGAGGACTGCGAAAACGTCAGCCGTGAAATAAGTCCGTTGCTTGACGACCTGACCTTTATTAAAGAGGCATATATTTTCGAGGTTTCCTCCCCAGGCATTGACCGTGCACTTACCCGTGACTGGCACTTTGAAAAGGTTATGGGCGAGGAGATTGACATTAAGCTTTTTGCACCGATGGACGGAAAAAAGGAAATCAGCGGTGTGCTTAAAAGTTATCTTGACGGGGTAATTACCGTTGAGGTAAACCAAAAAGAGATTACAATTGAGAAAGGTAAGGCTGCATCTGTACGTCTTGCATTCAAATTTTGATAGGAGTGTTTAATAAAAAATGAACAAGGAACTTATACTCGCACTTGACGCTTTGGAACAAGAAAAGCGTATTAAAAAAGAGGTTATGTTTGAGGCACTTGAAACAGCACTTGTAACCGCCTACAAGAAAAACTTCGGTTCAGGCTACAACTGCTTCGCTGAGGTTGACCGTGAGAGCGGCGATATGCGTGTTTATTGCACAAAGACAGTTGTTGAAGAAGTAGAAGACCCCTGCACAGAAATTACTTTGGAGGAAGCACAGGCAATTAACAAGCGTTACCAGATTGGTGACTGCGTTGATTTTGAAGCATCTCCTGCAAAGTTTGGCAGAATCGCAGCACAGACTGCAAAGCAGATGGTTGTGCAGAAGATTCGCGAGGCAGAGCGTGGAAATATGTATGACGAATACAGCGACAAAGAAAACGATGTTATGAGCGGTAAGGTCGAAAAGCTCGACCGCAGAGGAATTATGATTGACCTTGGCACTGCTGAGGCACTTCTCGCTCCGTCAGAACAAATCCCCGGTGAGGATTACACCCCCGGAAGAAGACTTAAGGTATATGTGTTTGAGGTTAAGAAAACAACCAGAAGCGTAAACCTTAATGTTTCCAGAACACATCCAGGTCTTGTTAAGAAGCTTTTCGAGCAGGAGGTTCCGGAAATTGCAGACGGCACTGTTGAGATTAAGAGCATTGCCCGTGAGGCAGGCAGCCGCAGTAAGCTCGCAGTATATTCTGACAATCCCAATGTAGACCCCGTAGGCGCCTGCGTAGGTCAGAAGGGTATCCGTGTTGCAGGGATTGTACAGGAGCTTAATGATGAGAAAATTGATATTATCCAGTATAGCGAGGACCCCGCTGAATACATCAGTGCGGCTCTTAACCCCGCAAAGGTATTAAGCGTTGAAATTGATGAAAAGAATAAGTCAGCCCTTGTTACGGTTCCTGAATTCCAGCTTTCACTGGCAATTGGTAAGGAAGGTCAGAACGCCCGTCTTGCAGCAAGACTTACAGGCTGGAAAATCGATATAAAGAGTGATAAGGACGCAGAGGGGACTGAACAGTAATGTCAACCCCGCTTAGAATGTGCGTTGTATGCAGAGAAATGAAAACTAAATCACAGCTTTTAAGAATCGCAAAAAAAGATGGTGAGTTTTCAGTTGATGCTTCGGGCAAGCTTCCCGGACGCGGTGCATACATATGCAAGGACGGAAATTGCTGTGAAAAATTTGAAAAGCAGCGTTCGTTTGAGCGTGCCTTTAAAGGTGCGTTTCCGCAGGATATAAAAGAAACCATTAAAAAGGAACTGATTTAATGAACGATAGATTACTTGGTATGCTGGGATTGGCAGTACGCGCAGGCAAGGTTGCTTTCGGTGTTTTTTTGACAGAGAAGGCTCTTGACGAAGGGCGTGCAGTTTTGGTTATAGCATCAGAGGATATTGGTGCGAGTAACCGCCGCAGGATAGAAAATAAATGCAAGGAATATGATGTTCCCCTGATATTTTATTCAGATAAGGAAACTCTCAGCCGTGCGACAGGCAGAAAGAACACGCCTGTGGTAAGCGTATGTGATGAGGGATTTAGTAAGGCTATCGTTAAAATTTACGGAGGTGCTCAGAAATGATCGCAAAACAGAAAATAAGCGCAATAGCAAAAGACATAAATATTCCCGGTAAGGAAATTGTTAAAATGCTTGCCGAAGTAGCGGGAATTACAAAAAGCACTGCTGCCTCTCTGGATGTAGAGGAAATGAGTCTGGTAATGGAGTATTACACACAGAAATTCGATGACGGATCAAGCATCGAAGACTATGTTAATGCATATCAGGAGAAAGCAGAAGCCCAGCGAAAAGCCAAAAAGGAAGAGGCTGCGGCAAAAGAAGAGGCTACTTCAGAGGAGGGTTCCGCTGAGGAGGTTATCTCAACACAGAAAACTGTCCGTTACGTTGATACAAGAACTAATGCAGTTGACCTTGATATGCAGCTTGCAAAGGAAAAGGCTGAAGAGCTTGCTCCTGAAATCAAGGATACCGAAACAAACAAGCAGCGTGTTAAGAAAAATAAAAACAAGCAGCCCCAGAAGAAAAACCAGCCCAAGCAGCCTGAAATGCAAAAGCCTAAAAAAGAGGAAAAGCAGGAAAAGCTTCATATAGTTATTCCCGATACTATTACTGTCGGCGACCTTGCTCAAAAGCTTAAGGTAGCTGCTACTGAAATTATCAAACGTCTTATGCAGCTTGGTATTATGGCAGCTATAACACAGGATATAGAATACGATGTAGCAGCACTTGTTGCCGAGGATATGGGTGCAGAGGTTGAAAGAGAAATTATCATTACTGAGGAAGATAAGCTCCTCAGCGATGCTGAAAAGCCTGATGATGAAAAAGACCTTCTTCCCCGTCCCCCTGTTGTCTGTGTTATGGGACACGTTGACCATGGTAAAACAAGTCTTCTTGACGCAATCAGAAGTACAAATGTTACTGCAAGCGAAGCAGGCGGTATTACTCAGCACATTGGTGCATATATGGTAAACATCAACGGAAACCAGATTGCATTTCTTGATACACCCGGTCATGAGGCGTTCACTGCAATGCGTGCCCGTGGTGCACTTGTTACAGATATTGCAATACTTGTTGTTGCAGCAGATGTTGGTATTATGCCTCAGACAATTGAAGCTATCAACCATGCAAAGGCTGCTGAGGTAAGCATTATTGTTGCAATCAACAAAATTGATAAAGAGGGTGCTAACCCCGACAGAGTTAAGCAGGAGCTTACAGAACACGGCCTTGTTCCCGAAGAATGGGGCGGCGATGTTATCTGCGTAGAGGTTAGTGCAAAGCAGCATAAGAATATCGACTCACTCCTTGAAATGGTGCTTCTCACTGCTGAGGTTAAGGAGCTTAAGGCTAACCCCAACCGTCACGCAAGAGGTACTGTTATCGAAGCTAAGCTTGACAAGGGCCGTGGTCCTGTTGCAACTGTTCTTGTACAGAATGGTACTCTCCGTCAGGGCGATATCATCGTTACTGGTACTGCCGTAGGTAGAGTAAGAGCAATGGTTGACGATAAAGGTAAAAAGATTAAAGAGGCTATTCCCTCTACCCCTGTTGAAATTGTAGGTCTTAGCGAAACTCCTGACGGCGGCGATCCCTTCTATGTAGTAGAGGATGAGCGTGCAGCACGCCACGTTGTTGAAATGAGAAAGCAGAAGATTAAAGATGAGGCAAACAAAGCAAGACAGCGTGTAAATCTTGAAGACCTCTTCAGCCAGATTCAGCAGGGTGATGTTAAGGACCTTAATATCATCGTTAAGGCAGACGTTCAGGGTAGCGTTGAGGCGGTAAGACAGAGTCTTGAAAAAATTTCAAATGAAGAAGTACGTGTACGTGTTATCCACGGTGCAGTAGGTGCTATTACAGAAAGTGACGTAACGCTTGCATCTGCTTCCAATGCAATTATTGTAGGCTTCAATGTGCGTCCTGATACAGGCGGAAGAAACGCAGCTGAGCTTAACAAGGTTGATATGCGTATGTACAGAGTTATCTATGAAGCTATCGAAGAAATCGAAGCTGCTATGAAGGGTATGCTTGCTCCTACCTTCCGTGAGGCTGTTATAGGTCACGCTGAAATCCGTCAGACCTTCAAGGTCAGCGGTGTTGGTACAATCGGCGGTTGCTATGTTACAGACGGTAAAATCCAGCGTAACTGCGGCGTAAGAATTGTACGTGACGGTATCGTTATCCACGAGGGTGAGCTTGATTCACTTAAGCGTTTCAAAGATGACGTTAAGGAAGTTGCAAGCGGCTACGAATGTGGTATGGGCTTTGTACGCTTTAACGACATTAAAGAGGGCGACGTTGTAGAATGTTATGTAATGGAAGAAGTTAAACGCTGATGGCAGCGCCATCAGCTCAAAAAAGAAGTTTTCTTACGAAAACATTCTCTTTTGAATAAAGGGCTTTCGCTCGCGCGGTGCTCACCGCACCAGCCCTTACAAGGAGCCAAATGCGAGGTACACGCCCCCGCATTTGGCGATTTTTACATTAAGGGGATGCATCCCCTTAATAATCCCCTCTATCTTTGCAGACAATACACATAGATATTACGTTGAAAGAAGGGCTATATTATGTCATTTAAAAGAACAGACCGAATAAATGAAGAAATAAAAAAGGAATTAAGCAGCATTATAAGAGAACTTAAAGACCCCAGAATCCCTATGATGACAAGCGTTGTGAATGTCAGCGTTACAAACGACCTGCGTTATGCAAAGGCTTATATTTCTGTTATGGGAACAGACGAAGAAAAGCAGGATGCTATAAAGGGACTTAAGGCTGCGGCAGGATTTATCCGCCGTGAGGTGGGAAGCCGTATTAAGCTTCGTGCTGTCCCTGAATTTACTTTTGAGCTTGACAACACCATTGAATATGGCGCACACATCAACAAGCTGTTAAACGACATCAGTAAATAAATCCGAAAGGAAACTTTTTATGGATAAAGTCATTAATCATCTTAAAAGCAGTAAATCAGTTGCTATATTTGTGCATACAAACCCTGATTGGGATTGCATCGGAAGTGCGATGGCATTAAGGTGTGCTCTGCGTAGCATCGGTATAAAATCTGATGTCTTTACGGAAACTCCCCTTTCAAGGCATCTTTCCATTCTCGACACAGATGTTATCCCATATAAAGAAGGCTCATCTGCTCCTGATTATGAGTGCTATTGTGCCGTTGACGTGGGCAGTGCTGACAGAATAGGTCTTTGGGGAAAATTCTTTGTTGAAAAGGAAAATACAGTTTGCATTGACCATCATTATCAGGTGGAGCCTTTCGGTGCAATAAGCTATGTAGAGCCGAAAAGAAGTGCAACGGGTGAGCTTATATTTGAAATTCTTCAGGCGGGAAATTTTGAAATAACAAAGGAAATTGCAAGCTACCTTTACTGTGCAATTTCCTCTGATACAGGCTCATTCCAGTATGCATCGGTAAACCGCCGCACTTACGAAATTATAATTGCACTTACCGATACAGGTATAAATACAACCTGGCTTTGCAGTATGCTTTATGAGAGAAACAGCTTAACTCAGCTTAAGCTGAAAGCAGCTGCAATAGACTCTATAAAGCTTTTTGCAGGCGGCAAAATAGCCACTGCACAGCTGAAAAATGAAACAATGTTAAAATACAATGCCGATAAAACAGATGCCGATGCACTCGCCCAGCTTCCCCGAAGCATTGACGGCGTTATGATAAGTGCCTTTTTGAAGGAGCTTCCTGAAGGAGATATCCGTGTAAGCTTACGCAGCTTAGGCGATTACAATATTGAGCCTGTCGCAAGAAAGTTTAGCGGAGGCGGTCACAAGAAAGCTGCAGGCTGCACATTTAAAGGGGTTTCGCTGGAAGAAGCAGAAAGGCAGCTTGTAGAAGAACTGGAGAAACTGTAATGAATGATTACTGCGGAATAATAATTTTAAATAAACCTGTCGGGATATCCTCGCACAAATGCGTATCAATTGCACGCAAGGCACTTGATATGAAAAAGGTAGGTCATACAGGCACTCTGGACCCTATGGCAAGCGGTGTCCTGCCTGTTCTTGCGGGTCCTGCCACGAGAGCGTCAGATTTTCTGACAATCGAGGATAAGAGGTATAGTGCCACTATTCTCCTTGGAGTAAAAACCGATACCCTTGATATGGCGGGTAAAATTTTAGAGGAAAATCCCGTAAATGTAACCGAGGATGAAATTCTTGCTGCAATAGAAAAATTTGTGGGAAATATT
>JAZLEL010000018.1:0-12052 GCA_045615265.1 Clostridia bacterium
ATCCCATCAAAATTTTTGAAAAAAGGTAGTGTAAATACTCACTCTCCTTTAATCGTAAAAAGGGCAAAGGTTCTTAATGATAAAAGCTCCTTCCACGTTAAGGAAGCGTACAAGGCTCTCAGAACAAATATTGTATTCACTATCCCGCGCGATGGTGCAAGAAAGATTATTTTAACAAGCGCACTTGCGGGAGAAGGGAAGAGTACAAACTGCCTTAATCTGGCGATTTCATTTGCTCAGACCGGTGCTAAGGTTTTAATAATTGACTGTGACCTTAGAAAACCCAATGTTGCAAATCTTCTTAACATTTCCTCAACACCCGGTCTTTCCAATGTTTTAGCAAATCTTAATACCATTGATTCTGCAATAGTACATTCAGATTATGCTAACCTGGATGTAATCCCCTCAGGGGATATGCCCCCGAATCCGGCAGAGCTTTTGGGAAGTGATTCAATGAGGGATACTCTGGATAAGCTTTCTGAAATTTATGAATATATATTCCTTGATACATCTCCTATCAATATTGTTACAGATGCAGCAGTGCTATCTAAAATGGTAGATGGAGTTCTGCTTGTTGTAAGACAGGGAAGAACAGATAAGGAAAATGTTGCAGAAGCAATAAGAAAGCTATCTTTTGTAGAGGCAAATATTATTGGATTTGTACTTAACGGAAGACTCAGCGATATCAAGATGGGATATCGTTATGGTAAACAAGGTTATTACCGTTACGGCAAAAAGATGAAGTATTACAGAAGCGGTTATTACGGTGGTAATGGTAATGGTAATGGCTATGGCTATGGTTACGGCTATGGCTATGGTTACGGCTATGGCTATGGTTACGGACATCATATGAGTAAAAGCAAGGGAACATCAAACTCAAAAAATAATAAGAAGTAGGTTTTCTTATGATTGATTTTCATACACATATACTTCCCGAAATCGATGATGGAAGCAACAGTACAAAAGAATCCGTGGTGCTTCTTAAAATGTTAAAAGAACAAGGGGTAGGCAGCGTCTTTCTCACTCCGCATTTTTATGCATATTCCTCATCTGCAGAAAGTTTCAAAGAAAGACAGGGTAGTTCTCTTAAGAAGCTTGTTGCAGAATTGGAAAAGGACAACCTTGATATAGATTTGTATTTAGGGTGTGAGGTGTTCTTTTTTGAAGAATTGTGGAGAATTGAAAATCTTGCAGATTTTTGTATTCGAGGAACTAATTATATTTTGCTTGAGATGCCTTTTTCCGAGTGGACAGATTCTATGGTACGCAGTATTGAAAAAATTATAGGAAAAGGATTTACCCCTATTATGGCGCATGTTGAAAGATACCTTCGTTACAGTGGAAATCTTTCAAAAATTTATGAGCTTGCACAAATGGGAGCATTGTTCCAAATGAATTGTAAGTATTTAAATAGCTTTTTTACAAGGAGAAAAGCTACCGCATTTATTAAAAAAGGTATAGTTATTGCATTAGGAACGGATTGTCATGATATTTCTTGCAGAAAGCCTGACTATCTTTCCGCTATCAGTTATTTGAAAAAGAAACTGAGAAAAGAGTATTTTGAACGTTTTATCTATTTTCAAAACAGGATAGTTTCCCAGGCAGAAAGGGTTTACCCGAGGTAAAAATAGCGAATAAAACGCCCGATTCGGGCGTTTTATTTAATTTAACAAATTATTTTTAATGGTGGTTTTATGAATTATATACAATATGACAACTGTTTTCTTTGTCCAAGGGAATGCGGAGTAAACAGAAATATGAATGAAACAGGGTTTTGTGGTGAAACCTCGGTGCTGAGATTAGGCAGAGCGGCACTTCATCTTTGGGAGGAACCATGCATTTCAGGAACAAAAGGTTCAGGAACGGTGTTTTTTTCAGGGTGCAGTCTTGGCTGCTGCTACTGCCAAAATTTTAATTTGAGCAGGGGCAGAGAAGGGGTAAGAATTGATGAAGAAAGACTTAGTGAAATATTCCTTAAACTGCAAAAACAAGGTGCGCATAACATCAATCTTGTTACGGGCGAACATTTTGCACCTCAAATAAAAAATGCGCTTACAGACGCAATAAATAAAGGACTTAGTATCCCCGTAATTCTTAATAGCAGCGGGTATGTAAAAGACGGCACCTTAGAGCTTTTGAAGGATGTAATTAATATATATCTTGTCGATTTTAAGTATATGAATCCACTGCTTGCAAAAGACTATTCTTTAGCACCTGATTATCCCACTGTTGCAAAACAAGCCATTGATAAGATGGTAAATATGTGTCCTTGTCCTGAGTTTGATGACGAGGGCATATTAAAACAAGGGGTGCTGGTAAGGCACCTTTGTCTGCCAACTCACATAGAGGATTCAAAAAATATTATAAAATATGTTTTTGAAACATATGTTGAAAAGGTTCTTTTAAGTGTTATGAGTCAGTATACTCCATATGGAGAATGTAAAAAATTCCCTGAGCTTAAACGCAGACTTTCAGAAAACGAATATCAGGAAATAATAGATTTTTGCTTAAATATCGGTATTGAAGATGCCTATATTCAGGAGGGGGAGACAGCCCTGGAAAGTTTCATTCCGTCATTTGATGGAGAAGGTGTCGTTTTTTAAAGATATTGTTCGTAAAAATGGAATAAACTACTTGAAAATGAAGATGAAGAAATGGTATAATATAGGGTAGTAAAATACTCGATAAGTACCCAGAAAGGAATGATTATACAATGGAGAACGTATTTGACGTTTTAAAAGAGAGAGGGCTTCTTGCTCAAACCACACATGAAGAGGAAATCCGCGAACTTCTCGGCAAAGAGAAGGTAACTTTCTATATTGGATTTGACCCTACTGCTGATAGCTTGCACGTAGGTCATTTCCTGCAGATGGTTGTTATGCGTCATATGCAGATGCACGGGCATCGTCCCATCGCACTTGTAGGTGGCGGTACAGGACATATCGGTGACCCCTCAGGCAGAACTGATATGCGTCAGATGATGACAAAGGAAACAATTGATTATAACTGTGAACGCTTTAAAGAGCAGCTTTCTAAGGTTATCGACTTTTCCGAGGGAAAGGCTATTATGGTCAATAATGCAGATTGGCTTTTGGACCTTAACTATGTTGAGTTTATCCGTGACATCGGCTCATGCTTCTCTGTTAACCAGATGCTTGCAGCTGAGTGCTTTAAACAAAGACTTGAAAAAGGACTTTCCTTCTTAGAGTTTAACTATATGCTTATGCAGAGCTACGACTTCCTTATGCTCAGCCGTAAGTACGATTGTAAGATTGAACTTGGCGGAGACGATCAGTGGAGCAATATTTTAGGTGGTCTTGACCTTTGCAGAAGAAAAGACCAAAAACAGGTTTATGGCATGACCTTTACACTTCTTACTAATAGTGAGGGTAAAAAAATGGGCAAGACTGCAAATGGTGCAGTATGGCTCGCCCCCGAAAAGACTTCTCCGTATGAATTTTATCAGTACTGGAGAAATGTTGACGACAGTGATGTATGTAAGTGCCTTAAGCTTCTTACATTTATTCCTATGGACGAAATCCGTGAATACGAAAAGCTTGAGGGAAGTCAGCTTAACAAGGTTAAGGAAATATTGGCTTATGAGGTAACAAAACTTGTTCATGGAGAGGAAGAGGCACAAAAGGCAAAAGAAACTGCAAGTGCTATTTTCTCAGGTCAGGGAGATGCAGATAACATGCCCTCTGCCCAGATAAGTGCAGATGAAATCGGAGAAGGTATGCTGATTTTAGACCTTCTTGCTAATGTGAAATTCATTCCCTCGAAGGGTGAAGGACGCAGACTCATTCAGCAGGGCGGACTTAGCGTAAATAATGAAAAAGTTACAGGTATCGACCTTACTATTACGAAGGATAGCTTTAATGATGGTAAAATCATTGTTAAAAAGGGTAAAAAATCCTTCCTTAAAATTGAGCTTGCATAAAATGCTGAAAAGGCAGGTGGCAGTATGTCAGATATCATAATCTCAGGGTACTATGGGCTTGGAAACAGCGGCGATGAGGCACTGTTAGAGAGCATTGTATGCGACCTGAAAAGTATCAATCCAGACATTACGATAACAGCACTGTCAGGAGATGCAAAACACACAAATGAATTGTATAAAATAAAAACGATTAACAGATTTAATCTGTTTTCCATAATTCGTGAGTTTAAATCTGCAAAGCTTCTTCTAAGTGGCGGAGGAACACTCATTCAGGACGCAACAAGCACAAAGAGTCTGCTTTATTACCTTGGCATTATTTCCCTTGCAAAAAAGATGGGGCTTAAGGTTATGCTCTATGCAAACGGACTTGGACCGATAAAAGATAAAAACATCTCTAAGGTTAAAAAAGTTTTAGACACAGTGGACTTAATTACCCTCAGGGAGAATATTTCGCTTGAGGAGATAAAGCGCTGCCGTATAAAGGGGCCTGATGTGTTGGTTACAGCGGACCCTGCGTTTAATCTTTCGGCGTCATCTGATGAACGTGCGGAGGAGATTTTTTCAAAGTACGCTATTAATCCTGTTTCTAAAATTGTGGCAGTTTCGGTGAGAGAATGCGGACAGATGCCTGAAAAATTTGAGAGTGAGATGGCAAAAGCACTTGACCGAATTTCCGAGAAAGGGTATACCCCAGTATTTATTCCGATGCAGAGAAAGGCTGACCTTGACATATCCTTGCGTATAGCTTCAAAAATGAGTTATCAATCGAAAGTAATTGATTGCGAGCTTTCTGTTTGCGATATGCTGGCAGTTATAGGGAAGTGCAGTATCGCCTGCGGAATGAGGCTTCATATGCTCATATTTGCATCAGTTATGAATGTTCCTATGGCAGGAATAGCATACGACCCTAAAATCACGGGATTTATGGAATATATGCACCAGAAAAATTATATTCAGCTATCAAAATTCAGTTCTGACGGATTTTTTGATATTGCCAGGAACGTTCTACAAAATTCTGACGAACTGCGAGGATTGCTTATAGAAGAATCTGTGCCTCTTCGTGAAAAGGCTAAAAAAAATGCCCATTTAGCCATAGAGTTGCTTGAAAATTAATGAAAGAGAGGAGCCTTACAGCATGAAAAGAATCTTAAAAGCGATGTTGATAGTTTTGGTAATACTTACGATTGCTGTGGGTGTGATTGCGGCATGGCAGTGGCAGAATATCCGTAGTATTATGCTGGGTATCAGAGAAAATGATGCGCAAATAAGTAAGCGGCGTGACGAAAACCAGACTCAGCTTATAGACAGTGTAAACACCTTTCTGGATGAACCGCTCAGAGAAATGACAGAAGAAGAAAATAAGAAGATTGAAGAAGGAAAAACTTCTGCTGCTGAGATTTATCAAAAAATGTTTGAGGAGAAAACTTCTCAATTAGAACAGAAAAACGATACCGACATCCCCACAAAGGATGAGATAGTCAGTTCATATATGGCAGAACTTTATAAGCTCCAGAATGAGTTTACTGCACGTGCGGAGTCTACGATAAAGCAAGGAGCAAGTTATTACGAAAGCATAAAGGCACATCCTCAGGACCCTGTTGCCAGGGCAAACACCATAACGCATTTTACCCCTATCGTAAGAGGTATGGAAAAGGAATGTGATGCAAAGGTAGAGGAAGTCATTTCAAAGTTAAAAGCAGAGCTTGAAAAAATCAAAGCTGACACATCAATCATTGGTTCGATAAGATCGACATATTCAAGAGAGAAACAGCTTAAGTTATCATATTATGCAAATAAGTATTTGAATTAAGAATATCTTCACAAGTGCTATTAAAAGGAGAGGTTAATATGGCAAGTCAGCTTTCATTCAGAGGCGGTGTACATCCTTGTGATAATAAAAAATATACAGCAGACAAAGAAATAAAAAAAGTACAGCCACCGGAAACATTAATTTTTCCGGTATCACAGCATATAGGAGCACCCTGTTTCCCCTGCGTGAAGGTTGGCGATTATGTGAAAGTCGGACAGAAAATTGCAGATAGCGAAGCCTTTATCAGTGCTCCTGTTCACGCTTCTGTTTCGGGAACTGTTAAGGCAATAAAACCTTGCCCAACAACCAGTGGTGCTATGGTGGAATCTATTATCGTTGAAAATGACTTTAAAGATACACCTTGCGAAACAATAAAACCCATTGATTATAAAAGCGTTAATCCTGAAGATATGCCTTCTATTGTAAGGGAAGCGGGTATTGTAGGTATGGGAGGTGCAGCATTTCCCACCCATGTAAAGCTGATGCCTCCCGATACGGTTAAAATTGATACCATTATAGTGAATGGTGCAGAATGTGAACCCTATCTGACAAGCGACTATCGTGTAATGCTTGAAACCCCGGAAGACGTTATTCTGGGGCTTAAAATTATCCTTTACAGGTTCGGAATTTCCAACGGTCATATAGCTATCGAATCAAATAAGCCTAAGGCGATAAGTCTTATGAAGGAAAAGTGCACTGCAGAGGGTATAAAAGTAGACACTCTAAAAAAGAAATATCCTCAGGGCAGTGAAAAGCACCTTATATATGCAGTCACAAAGAGAATTGTGCCCGCAGGTAAGCTTCCCGCTGATGTAGGCGTGGTTGTTGTTAATATTGACACTTGTGCTGCTATTGCGAGGAGGTTTAGATACGGCTTACCATTAATACGTAGAATAGTAACGCTTGTAGGTACACCCTTAAGCGAAAGCTCAAACTGTGAAGTTCGTATAGGAACACCGATAGAGTACATAATTGAGCAGAACGGCGGATTTTCTGAAAATCCTGAAAAGGTTATTTCCGGTGGCCCGATGATGGGTGTAGCACAGTTCAGGTTAGATGTTCCTGTTGTAAAAGGAACATCGGCAGTCCTTTGCCTTAATAAGAAGGAGGCAGATATTCCTCCGGAGAATCCATGTATAAGATGTGGAAAATGTGTAGAGCATTGTCCGATGAAACTTATGCCGTTTTATATCGCACAGTTTTTAGACAAGGGCGATCTAGAATCGTGTGAGAAATATAATGTTACATCGTGTATTGAATGTGGATGTTGCAGCTATGGATGTCCGTCAAAAAGACATCTTGTGCAGAAAGTACGTATTGCAAAGAGACGTGTTATGGCACTAATGCGTGAGCATGCACAGAAAGAGGGAAATAAGAAGTGATAGAAAATATTAAACTTAAAATTTCGTCAACTCCCCATATAAGAGAGAAAAACAGTATTGAGGATATTATGCTTGATGTAATAATTGCCTTAATGCCTGCTGCATTTGCAGGTGTGATGCTTTTTGGACAGAGGGCATTTTCAGTAATGCTTCTTTCGGTTATATGCTGCGTGGGGTTTGAGTGGCTATATCAGATCATAGCACACAAAAAACGCACTGTGAGCGATATGAGTGCCGTTGTAACAGGTGTTCTGTATGCATTCTGCCTGCCTGTAAATGTTCCTTACTACGTAGTAGTCGTTGGTGCTTTTGTGGCAATTGTTATTGTAAAACAGCTTTTTGGCGGAATAGGTCAGAACTTTATGAACCCTGCACTTGTAGGAAGAGCTTTTGTTTTGGCATCATTTCCGGTTGCAATGGCAAGCTTTTCTTTACATAAGGTACATTTTTTTAATAAAATTGCAGATGTAACTACGGGTGCAACCCCACTTTCAAGTGAGTTTACAGGGGTTTCTCCTACGGCAATAGAACAGTTTTTCGGAATTTATAAAAATGGTGACGCAATACCCG
The DNA here is from genome assembly GCA_045615265.1 of Clostridia bacterium. Classification (GTDB taxonomy): domain Bacteria; phylum Bacillota; class Clostridia; order UMGS1883; family UMGS1883; genus UMGS1883. The sequence continues at coordinate 7,703 of JAZLEL010000018.1, forward strand.
GTTGCATAGGAGAAACCTGCGGTGTTGCAATTTTGATTGGATTTATTTATTTGCTTATTCGCAGGGTTATAAGTGTAAGAATACCTCTTTCATTTATAGCAACTGTTATGGTTATGACCTGGCTTTGCGGCGATGAGGCAGCTGCCAGTATCAGCACTCCTCTTACAGCTGTTCTTTCAGGCGGTGTGCTTTTAGGTGCAGTGTTTATGGCAACAGACTATGTTACAAGTCCGACTACACCGTGGGGGCAGATAATATTCGGTATAGGCTGCGGCGTGATTACTTGTGTTATAAGATTCTGGGGAGGATATCCTGAGGGTGTCAGCTTTGCAATTCTTCTTATGAACGTATTGTGCCCGCTGATTGACAGATGGACAGTCCCAAAACCTTTTGGAAAAGCAAAAGTTAAGTGAGGGGGAGTAGTATGAAAAAAGAATTTATAAAGCTTTCGGCTATCCTCTGCACTATAACACTTGTTGCAGGATTGCTCCTTTCAGGTGTCAACAAAATCACGGTACCTGCTATTGAAAAGGCAGAAAAAAGAGCCTCAGAAGAGGCGATGAAGAAAATCCTTCCACAGGCAGATAACTTTGTACAGTTAAGCGATGAGGTAACCCTGGCAAAAAAGGGTGATGGCAAAATCGGCTATTGCACAAAGGTAGTAACCTCTGGATATGGCGGAGATATAGTAATGATGGTTGGAATGGACCTTGATGAAAACATACAGGGAATAGAGATTCTCAGCCATGCAGAAACAGCCGGACTCGGGGCGAAAATTGCAGATGACGGTTTTAAAGAACAGTTTAAGGGAAAGAGTGCTTCTGCAAAAGTCGTTAAAATGCCAACCGACTCTCCCGATGAGTTTACAGCGGTAACAGGTGCAACAATAAGCAGCCGCGGTATTCAGGAAGGCTTAAAACAGGCAGCTTCATTGGTAAAAAAAGCATTAGAGGAGGAGAATAAATGATCAAAACGCTCAAAAACGGAATCATTGACGAAAACCCCACCTTTATGCAGCTTTTGGGAATGTGTCCCACCCTTGCGGTTACCACATCTCTTTCAAACGGAATCGGTATGGGGCTTTCAGTTACATTTGTTCTTACTTTATCAAATATACTTGTTTCGCTTTTAAGAAAGATTATTCCTCAAAAAATCAGAATAGCGGCTTACGTTGTAATTATTGCAACCTTTGTAACAATTGTTGACCTGCTTTTAAAAGCGTACATACCATCTCTTTCTCAATCGCTGGGTCTTTTTATCCCGCTGATTGTTGTTAACTGTATAATCCTTGCCCGTGCAGAAGCATTTGCTTCCAAAAATGGTGCTATTAAGTCTGCCGTAGACGGTATAGGTATGGGAATTGGATTTACATTGGCACTTTCAATAATCTCAGCAATAAGAGAAATATTGGGAAATGGAACAATTTTAGGTTATTCAGTAGGAATTTCCGCGCCTGCAACGATTATGTTGCTCCCTCCGGGAGGCTTTCTTACTTTGGGAATTCTTCTGGGGATAATCAATGTTTTTAAAAACAGAAAGGGGGAGAGATAAATGCCTAGTTTGATAGGAATAGCACTGACCTCGATATTTGTGCAAAATTTCGTTCTCGTTAAATTTTACGGCATATGTCCCTTCCTCGGCGTATCAAAAAAGCTTGACACGGCTTTAGGTATGGGAATGGCGGTTACGTTTGTAATGACGCTTGCCTCAATTATGACATGGTTTTGCCAGAAATACATATTAGTGCCTTTAAATATCGAGTATATGCAGACAATTGCATTTATTGTAATTATCGCAGCACTTGTTCAATTTGTAGAGATGTTTTTGCAAAAGTCAATTCCTTCCCTTTACAGTGCGCTTGGAATATACCTTCCTTTGATAACTACAAACTGTGCAGTTTTAGGTGTTGCACTGCTTAACGTAAGAACAGCATCAGTGATTTCCAGTGACGGATGCTATACTCTTATAGAAACAATTGTGAACGGATTTAGTGCAGGAATAGGCTTTATGCTGGCAATTGTGCTTTTTGCCGGAGTTCGTGAAAGACTTGAAAGTTCAGATATCCCTAAAGCTCTTCAGGGGATGCCGATAGCACTCATCAGTGCATCGCTTCTCGCAGTTGCATTTTTAGGATTTCAGGGAATGTCTTTTTGAAAGGAATGGTTTAAGGGATGAAGGATATAATTTTTCCAGCACTTGCAATGGGGGCAATCGGTCTTGTTTTAGGCTCTCTTTTGGCTGTGGCGTCTAAAATTTTCGCAGTGCAGAAGGATGAAAAAATGGAATTGATAACCGAGGCTCTTCCCGGTGCAAACTGCGGCAGCTGCGGATATGCAGGCTGCAGTGCGTATGCGGCAGAGATATCCTCCGGCAATGCGAAAATTAACTTATGCAGTCCCGGTGGGCAGAAGGTGTCCGATGCCATTGCCGAAATTATGGGTATTGCAAGCGAGGCTGTTGAGGAAAAACGTGCAGTTGTGCTTTGTAACGGAAACAATGAAACTGCAACAGATAAATATAATTATGAAGGTGTGCTGGATTGTGCTGCCGCCGCTTCTCTTCAGGGAGGAGGGCATAAGGCATGTGAATACGGATGCCTTGGATACGGAAATTGTGCGCTGGCTTGCCAGAATAACGCAATAACAATAGAAAACGGAATTGCTGTTATAGACAAAGAAAAGTGTGGCGGTTGCGGAGAATGCGAAAAGGCGTGTCCTAAAAATCTTATTAAAATAGTAAACAGTAACGCAAAATATGTTGTCAAATGCAGCTCCTGTGATAAAGGTGCAGATATGAAAGAAAAATGCCAGGTAGGTTGCATAGGCTGTAAAATATGTGAGAAGAATTGTCCCAGTGATGCAATAAAGGTTGATAATAACCATGCCGTGATTGATTACGAGAAGTGCATAGCTTGTGGCATATGTGCCGCAAAGTGCCCAAAGAAAATTATTGTAGTCACGGTATAAAAGGAGAATTGTATTGAAAAAAGTGAGTAAAAGAATAAGGGGCATACTTCTTTCGTTAATGTATGTTGCAATCTATTATGCAATTTCCATGATTGTTTACGGAATCTATTATGTGTGGCATGTAATGAGAGGAAGCCTTTCAGCCTCACATATTGAACAAAGTTTTAATGACGGTGCATATGCTCTTACAGTAATAGCTTCCGTTATATGTCTTTGGATATATATGCTGATAGGTAGGTTTCGCCGAAAACCTCTTACAGAAAGTATCGGCACACGGCGGGTTCCGCATATAATTTATGTGATGGCAGGAGCGCTTGCTGTCGGCTGCAGATTTTTAGTGGCAGTTTATTATTCGTTTGCACAAAAAAGTTATGTACTTCAAAAGTCTATTGAAAGGTCAATGGCGGCAAATCCAAATATAGAAACTTTATCGACTCTCGCCGTTGCACTTTTTTCTGTTATTGTTATTGCCCCTCTTTTTGAAGAAGTCCTGTTCAGGGGACTTGTAATGGGAGAATTGATGAAAATTATGCGGCCATGGGCAGCGATAACACTTCAGGCAATTATCTTCGGTGTGGCACACGGGGTTATTTTTCAGTCGATTTTTGCCTGTGCATTGGGTATCATACTGGGAATTGTGTACTACCGCACCGAAAATATAAAAGCAGCGGTAATATGTCACAGTGTATTTAATTTATCGGCGGTATTGATGCAGGATAACCTTTCGTTTATAGGCGTTTTAGTCTTTTTATCAGCAGGTACTTTGCTTTGCTCGCTTTCACTTTTTTATATCATTGATAATTCGAAAAACAGGTAATCATAATTTATTGATTATCTGTTTTTTTATATTGACAATGTTATCTGCATATGCTAACATATGAATGTACAAACATATGAATGGAGGTGCATATGATGCATGAGCATAATCATGAAGAAGTTTTAAATTTAGTACGAAATGAACTTCCAACAGATGAATTATTGTGCGATTTAGCGGATTTATTTAAAATATTTGCAGATACAACAAGAACAAAAATTCTTTTTTCCCTTTTTGAGTCGGAGTTGTGCGTATGTGCAATTGCTGAGCTTCTCGGTATGGCACAGCCTGCAATTTCTCATCAGCTTAAGGTGCTGAAAACGAACAATCTAGTAGATTGCCGCAGGGAAGGGAAAACAGTTTTTTATTTTCTTGCCGATGACCATGTTAGAAGTATTATAGCACAGGGTTTTGACCACCTTATTGAAGAAAGAAAGACTAACTATTAAAAGTCAATAGGTAAAATGAAAAAAAGTATAAAAATTTTATCTAATAAAAATAGGTATGGCAAACAGACTTCCCAAGGAAGTCTCAAAAAAATATTGGGAAAGTAATTATGCAATAGGCACA
>JAZLEL010000019.1:0-3517 GCA_045615265.1 Clostridia bacterium
ACTCATCCGGTATATCTACATCAATTGCTTGCTGGGGATATCTTTTTGAAAATTTTACAAGAACCGAATCAATTAATTCATCAACGACTGTTTCTGTTTTAATTATTTTTACATTCTTGCCATCAAGTTTTGTTATCGATAACAGGTTTTCTACCATACGATAAAGCCACGCTGAATCCTCGCTTATACCTTTTATCATTTCCTTGCATTGTTCATTGCTGAAATCATCATACCGCTCTAAAAGAGCTGAGCTTGTGCTATAAATTGTCGTCAGCGGTGTTCTTAAATCATGCGAAACAGCCCTTAACAAATTGGCACGCATTCTTTCTTTATCTCTCTCGGCTTTAATAGCCTCCTGATGCTTTACCTCGGCAGTAAGTCCACAGGTCATCATTGTAACAATAAGCAAAATTATCGCTGATACAATATTTTCTGCTATCGTGAAATTAAACTCAAAAAAAGGAAAATCAAAAGCAAAGTTAACTGCCAACACACTTAAAAGTGCGGAAGCGATACCATAAGCATAGCCCGGAGTTATGACAGATACCAAATATACACCCAGTACAAAAATTGCCGATATCAATGCACTGTCTTTAAATATGTATTCAAGGACTAAACACAGAAAAAAACATAGCGAAAGAATTGCTAATGTAATTAACGTGTTTTTTAAAATTTCGAGTGATTTTTTCATACGATTTCCACCTCAAAGTACCATAGAAGTATTAAGCATGTTGCCTTTTTTAGATATTATAACACGTGATTTATTATAAATCAATCAGCATTTATGGTTTGATACCCTCATACAAAAAAGGAAGAAAACTCTATAAAAGAGTTTTCTCCCTTTTCTTTTTCGTAATGCCTAATATTCCTATTTATTATTTTTAGGAACGCCCCAGATTTGTTTCGGGCTTTTTGTTAGTCTTCTACGATGTCAACTATAACCTTTTTACCATCTCTGCCGGATGCAGCACGCATCACAGTTCTGATTGCTTTCGCAATTCTTCCCTGTCTGCCGATTACCTTACCCATATCAGAGGGATTTACTCTAAGCTCAAGAAGCTGTGAGTCTTCACGGTCGGTAAGGGTTACATTAACCTCATCAGGATACTGAACAAGGGGTTTTACGATAGCTTCAAGAAGTTCTTTCATGATATATCTCCTATCAGTCGATGATACCATTCTTCTTAAGAAGGCTCTTTACAGTATCTGTGGGCTGAGCGCCGTTAGCAATCCACTGCTTAACCTTTTCGCCGTCTACTGTGAATACAGAAGGCTCTGTAAGAGGATTATAAGTACCTACTTCTTCAATGAATCTTCCGTCACGGGGATAACGAGAATCTGCTACTACTACACGATAGTAAGGAGCCTTCTTCGCACCCATTCTTCTAAGTCTGATTTTTACTGCCATTTCTTTCACCTCATAAAATATTTTATATAAATTAATTAAAATCAAAAACAATTATTGTTTAAAACGGGAATCTCATTCTCTTGAGCTTTTTGGGGTCAGAGAACATTTTCATCATTTTTTGCATTTCGGCAAACTGTTTTAAAAACAAGTTTACATCCTGCACTCCAAGGCCGCAGCCTGCCGCTATTCTTTTTCTGCGGCTTCCGTTGATGATTTCGGGGTTTTCCCTCTCTTCCTTTGTCATAGAACAGATAATTGCCTCTGTTCTCACAAATTGTTTATCATCAAGATTAACACCTTTAAGCTTTGCCCCCATACCAGGAATCATCTTCAATATGCTTTCAAGGGAGCCCATATTTTTCATTTGATGAAGCTGGTCGAGATAATCGTTAAGGTCAAACTTTTGCTCACGGATTTTCTTTTCAAGCTCGCTTGCCTTTTTCTCATCAAATGCTTCCTGTGCCTTGTCAATAAGAGAGAGCATATCTCCCATACCAAGTATTCTTGACGCCATTCTGTCGGGATAGAAGGTTTCAAGGTCGGTAAGCTTTTCTCCCATACCTACAAACTTGATATTCTTACCCGTTGTTGCACGAACGCTCAGTGCCGCACCGCCACGGGTATCACCGTCAAGCTTAGTAAGAATAATTCCGTCAATACCAAGCTTTTCATCAAAGCTTTCAGCAACATTTACTGCGTCCTGACCTGTCATAGAGTCTACAACAAGGAGAATTTCCGTTGGATGAACACTTGATTTAATATTCTTAAGCTCATCCATCAGATTTTCGTCTATATGAAGTCTACCCGCAGTATCTATAATAACGGTATCAAAACGTGATGTATCGCAGTTTTTAACCGCATCGGTAGCAATTTTAACGGGGTCCTTTGTATCAAAATCTGCATAAACCTCAAGTCCAAGCTGCTCGCCCACTACTTGAAGCTGCTTGATAGCTGCAGGACGCTGAACGTCACAACCTGCAAGCATAGGTCTTTTCCCCTGTTTTTTAAGCACGCCGCCCAGCTTTGCAGCAGTAGTTGTTTTACCTGCACCCTGAAGTCCCACAAGCATATACACCGTGGGTGCTTTCGGGGATACTGTAAGCTTTGCCTGAGCACCGCCCATAAGCCACGTAAGCTCGTCACGAACTATTTTAATTATCTGCTGACCGGGAGTCAGGCTTTCCAAAACCTCACTGCCGGTTGCTTTCTCGAATACACGCTTTTCAAACTCTTTAACAACTTTATATCCAACGTCAGCCTCAAGTAATGCAAAACGCACTTCCCTCATGGCGTTTTTTACATCCTTTTCGGTTACGACGCCCTGTCCTTTAAGTTTTTTAAAGGTTTCCTGAAGCTTTTCACCTAAAGATTCAAATGCCATTACTCTGCTCCATTCTCAATAAACTTTGCCTTTTCGAGTATTTTCTCAGCAAGGGAATTGATCTCCTTACTGTTTGAGAGTCTTTTGTTTGTAGCACTAAGACGGGTTGTAAGCTCCGAAATTTCATTCACGGTGCGGAATACTTCTATCAGATGAAGCTTGCTTTCCATCTCGTCAAGCACCGCTTCTCCCCTTTTGATGAAATCACGGACACCCTGTCTGGAAATATCCATAAGCTCCGATATTTCGCCCAGGGAATAATCGCTGTCGTAATAGTACTCCATTGCTTCAACCTGCTTATCGGTAAGAAGTCCTTTGTAAATATCAAGTAATTCTGTATAAACCAGATTTTTTTCCATACGGCTTCTCCCCTTTTTTGAAACATTTTATGTGCTTGTAAAGTTTTTATGCTTTACAACTATTACAGTATACACTCATTCTTAATTTATGTCAATAGTTTTTCTGTACTTTTTTCTTAAAAATTCTGTAAAAAATGCTTGCATTTGTCAGTTCTTTGTGGTATCATAATATGGCACAAAAATACGCACACTGCCTGAGTGGCGCCATGTGCCTTCCTATATATAGGGAGGTTGGCGTACATATTGACGGTGGTGGAGGTGCTGCCGCATCGCTTGTGACATGGGCGCGGTGGTAAAAAACTAAATAAATGGAGGTGTTTTACATGTCAGTTATTGCTATGAAGCAGCTTTTGGAGGCAGGTGTTCACT
>JAZLEL010000020.1:0-10894 GCA_045615265.1 Clostridia bacterium
AGACTGATTTCATACAGACAGTACCTTAGGTCATATAAAACAGTTGCGACCTATAATCTCCCCTATACATTTGTAACGGCACTTGATAATTTTGTGCAAATTATTAATGAAAGCACAATAGAGGACGTAACCATTAACGACATATACATAGGTTACCTCGATTGTGGTGAAAACGAAAATATCAAGGCCCAGTGGCTTGCTAAGACGAGTGACGACAAGATTTACCACTATGTAGAACAGGCGGAGGTGGCTGAAGGATGAAATGGTCAAAAATTAAAAGTATGATGGTTTACTTTCTGGTTGTAATGAACCTGTTTATGCTTGCTATTATAGCTGTTACCGCCAGACATCAGTCAAGTATTCCTAAAAAGGTTATTAATGCCACTGTTTCTGTGCTTGAGGAATCGGGGTTTAATATTGAAAAGGATATTATCCCCGATAAATATTACACGCTTCCATCGTATAATGCACAGTTTTATTCAGCAAGTGACCTTTCAGAGCTGTTTTTCGGCAAACAGGTTGCTTTCAGGACAGAGGGAAATTCTCTGGTTGCAACAGAAGGAAAAGCCACTCTTACAGTGAATGACAATTATTTTACGTACAATAGTGGATATGACGCAAAAGAGGAATCATCAGCTTCCGCATTAAAAAAGCAGCTTAAAAAGCTGGGGATTGATATGCAAGGTGCCGTTTACGACAATAAGCTCAATTGTTTTTACAGAATGTACAACAATACCAATCTTTTTAATATGTCGCTTGAGGCAAAGCTTGATGACGATGACGAAATTTGCTATGTAAAGGCTCAATGGCCAAAAGAACTTACCGCTACGGAACGCAAAAGAACATCTTTTATAGAAAGTGCTATGATCCTGAAAGAAATGTTTCCCGATGGAGGAAATGTTAAAAACATTGAGCTTGGCTATTCACTCCGCCCGCTAGGCGGAAAGAAATTTCTTTTTTCTCCTGCATGGAGGGTAAGGGTAAACGGTGAATTAAAGATACTTGAATAACAAAGCGACTCCGTCGCTGCACCTGTGGTGCGGAGATAATCGCTTTGTTGTGCCATGTGCGTTTTCTGAGCATAGCGAAGAAATTCTCGCACGGCATAAAATCAAATGTTTTTACTGTATAGGAACGCAAATTCCTATACAGTAAAAAACCCCACGAGGAACTATCCTTGTGGGGTTTTATGTAGTTATTTATTTTTCCAAAGATGCTAAAGCTTTTTCCTGTTCTTCCTGAATTTCAGGGAATACAGAAATCATAGGCTTGATATCCTTACCCTTAATTCGTCTGTCAACATAGTTTGTTGTAATCTTCATTACAAGACCTGAAAGAGCAATTACACCTATAAGGTTGGGAACCATCATAAGACCGTTGAAGGTATCTGAGATATCCCAAGCAAGAGAAGACGTAAGAAGTGCACCGAACATAATAGTTACAAGGTGAATAACCTTATAAACCTTTACAGACTTTGTACCGAAAAGGAATTCCCAAGCCTTTGTACCATAATGGTCCCAGCCAAGAACAGTTGTAAATGCAAAGAGGAGAATTGCTATTGCAATAAATCTTTCACCCCATATACCATAAATGTTTGCAAAGGATTTTGCTACAAGTGTTGCATCTGAAAGACCTTCTGCAAGAGCACCGGTTTCAAGGTTAATAAATCCTGATGTAAGAACTACAAGTGCTGTCATTGTGCAAACAATCATAGTATCTGCAAAAACCTCGAAGATACCCCAGAGTCCCTGACGAACAGGCTCAATTACATTGGAGTTAGAGTGTACCATAACGGAAGAACCGAGACCTGCTTCGTTAGAGAAGACGCCTCTCTTACAACCCTGTGTAATAACTGTCTTTACAATTGTACCGCCTGCAGCACCAATTACCGCAGGAACGGAGAACGCATACTTGAATATAGCTGCAAAAGCCGCACCGATAAGCTTATAGTTAATACCAACTATTATAAGGCTTCCTGCAACAAAAAGCACAACCATAAAGGGAACTACTTTTTCTGCAAAATTAGCTATTCTCTTAAGACCGCCAAGAAGTATGAGAGCAGCAATCACAAGAAGCACTACACCTACTACTACATGATAAACGGAAACACCCTCATAAAGAACATTGGAAGAAAGCGCAGGGATATCGAAGGCAGAAACAATGTTTACAACAATTTTGTTAATCTGACCCATTGCACCAATACCGAAGGATGCCAGAATTGCAAAAATTGAGAAAAGAATTGCAAGGATTTTACCGATGTGCTTGCATCCCTTCATTTTGCCGAGACCGTCCTGAAGGTAGTACATAGCACCGCCTGACCATTCACCGTCTTCATTCTTTCTTCTATAATAAATACCAAGAACATTTTCAGAGTAGTTTGTCATCATTCCAAGAAATGCAGCAACCCACATCCAGAAAACTGCACCTGGACCACCAAGTGTGATAGCAGTTGCAACACCGGCAATATTACCAACACCAATTGTAGCTGCAAGTGCTGTACAAAGTGCCTGGAACTGAGAAATTGACTTACCCTTTACATGACCTGACACGTCCTTTTTAAAAAGGCTGCCGAGTGTTTCACGCATCCAATGACCGATTTTCCTTACCTGGAAAACGCCTGTTAAAAGAGTTGTGAGCAAACCTGTGAAAAGCAAAAGCCACAAGCCGTTACCCCAAACAAAACTGTTGATGTCATTGTTGAAATCTGTCAACCACTGCATCATAAAATAAAACTTCCTTTCTTTGCCAAGCAAAATAAAAAGCAGAGCTTTCAAAAAAACTCCGCACAGTAACAAAAGCCTATTAAGACCTGTACCTCCGTCCTTTTGCCTGAGAGATTAGCTTCTTAAAAAGAAACCTTGCACCTTCGGCACCCTTTTTTCCTTATTAAAAGGAATCGGACTTCTCCGGAGAGCTATCCGTCTGCAGTCTTTACTCAAACTGAGAACCTGAGAGTGTTACTCCTTCGGTAGGCGTAATGCCTTTTCCTGCATACTTCGCTTAGCCTTTATTAAAATAACACTGCTATTATGACATATTTTGACAGCCTTGTCAATACATTTTTCAGTAATATTCAATTTATTTCCCCCTACTCATTCTATTTTGATTGACAACAAAGTAAAAAGAATGTATAATATTGTAGTTATAATATGCAATTTACTATTTAAAGGATGATGAACAAATGCATTGGTCAGAAGAAATCGCACAAAGAATTATTGAGCGTAATCCCAATAAGGAAGAGTATGTCTGTGCTGCAGGCATCAGCCCCTCGGGTTCTATTCATATCGGAAATTTCCGTGATATAGCAACAAGCTATTTTGTTGTACGTGCACTTCGCAAAATGGGTAAAAAGGCTCGCCTTCTCTTTTCGTGGGACGAGTTTGACAGACTCAGAAAGGTTCCTGTAAACGTAGCAAAGGTTCGTGACGATATGGAGCAGTATATCGGAAAACCCTACGTTGACGTTGAAAATCCTTTTGCTGATGCTCCCGAAATAAAAACCTATGCACAATATTTTGAGAAGGAATTTGAAGATTCCATCGTAAAATTCGGCATTGACATGGATTACCGCCACCAGGCAGAGATGTACAGAAGCGGTAAATACGTTAAGCATATTCTCCACGCACTCAAAAAACGTGGTGAGATTTTTGATATTCTTGACTCCCATCGTACACAGCAGGCTCAGGAAGGCGAAAGAGAAGCCTACTATCCTGTAAGCATCTATTGTCCCCAGTGCGGTAAGGATACAACAAAAATCCATTCTCTTTCAGAGGATTGCACTGTTGCACAGTATTCCTGCGAATGCGGTCATTGCGGAAGCTTTGACTTTACAAAAGATTTCAACTGCAAGCTTGCGTGGAAGATTGACTGGCCTATGCGTTGGATGTATGAGGGTGTAGATTTCGAACCCGGCGGAAAGGACCACGCTGCAAGACACGGCAGTTATGACACAAGTAAAGATATTGCGAGGGAGATTTTTGGTTACGAGCCTCCCCTTTTCCAAGGTTATGAGTTTATAGGTATAAAGGGTACAACAGGTAAAATGTCCGGCTCCTCCGGTCTTAACCTTACCCCTGAAACACTTCTTAAATTATATCAGCCTGAGGTTATTTTGTGGCTTTACTCCAAGACAGAGCCACTGAAGGCATTTGATTTCTGTTTTGATGACGGAATACTGCGTCAGTATTTTGAGTTTGACAAGATGCAGACTGCATGGGAGGAAGAAAACGCTGACGAGCATACCTCGGCAGTTATGTATAACACAACCGTTGAGGGCAGAAAGCCTACAACAGTTCCTATGTCACTTCTTGTTCAGCTTGGCTCTGTTGTAAACTTCAATGTTCCTATGCTCGAAATCGTATTTGAAAAAATCGGTACCCCCTATAAGTATGCTGACTTTGCAGACAGACTTGAGAGAGCGAAATTCTGGCTTGAACAGTGCTCACCCGAAAATGTAAACCGTCTGCGTGAGTATCGCAACTGGGAGCTTTACAATAGCTTTACAGAAGAGGAAAAGAAAGAAATTGAACTTTTGGTTGATTTCTTAAAGACAGACGGTTACTCTCTTGATGACCTTAACAGTGAGCTTTACGCAATACCCAAAAAGATTTTCGGCGAAGATATGGATCCTAAGGAGCTTAAGGGTATTCAGGGACAGTTCTTCAAGAATGTTTATAAGCTCATTATTGACAAGGAGCGTGGACCCAGACTCTATCTGTTCCTGTTCGCTGTTGAGAAAGAAAGCTATCTCAGCCTGCTTGACTTCTCCACTCCTATGACAGAAATTGAGAAAAATCCTCCCAAGGAAGAAGTGGTTGAGGAAGTAAAGGAAGAAAAAGTTTACGGAGATCCTGATCCCGTACAGCCTATTAAGGATGAAATAGATATTGATACATTCTCTAAAATTGACCTTCGTGTTTGTAAGATTGTAAAAGTTAATGATATCCGTAAATCCAACAATTGCATAAAGCTTACACTTTTTGACGGACTTGATGAAAGAGTTATCGTTTCAAGTATCAAGCATGATTATAAAGCAGAAGAGCTTGTTGGAAAGAAGATTATCGTTGTTGCAAACCTTGCAAGCGCAAGATTTTCCGGAGTAACAAGTAACGGAATGCTTCTTGCAGGCACAAACAATGCCTGTGGTTGCAAGGTAATCTTTGTAGATGATTCTATTCCTGAAGGAACAGCTATTTGCTAAATTAACTATTAAAAAAGGTTTCGGAAATTATTCCGAAACCTTTTTATTATTTTCCAGATCTTTATCTTCCTGAATTTCCATCATCGGGGGCATAGGCTCTTCTATTATAATAACCTTGCTTGCAAATAATGGAATTAAAAGAACTATTAAAATAAGCAGTGCACTGAAGCTTATAGCTGAACATAATTTAGACATACCAATGGATATCATCCCAATTTTAAACGGGAAAAATAAAAATGTATATACGGGTTCAACATTTAGCACCAAATCGATAAGTGAAAACAAAATCGCAGGTCCTACTAAAGCAAGTAGAGCCAAAAGGTTAGTCTTATAATATTGGACTATATCTTCTTCGCTGTATCTATAATATATACTTGAAAAGAATATAACAAGCACAATATCAATTATTGCACACAAGCCCAGCATAAAAACACTTAGTCTGTAACTTTGCGGAAGCACACCGAAGTAAAACAATCCGGCAAATATAATAGAAAAGACCATATGACATGTTAACGTCTCATGGATTCTTCTTTCAAGATAATTCATAAACAGCACCTCACAGAGCTACTTATCAGTAATTAAAACAATCCTGTTAACATCATCCCAATCAACCTTATTACCTAAAGCTTCAGAAATAGCTCTTGCCGGAACTAATGTCCTTCCATCTATAATTTGTGCAGGAACGTCAAGCTCCACAATTCTGGTCTTATTGTTGACGGCATCAGTAACTAGGAAGCTACTCTCCCCTATATGAAGTGAGATTATATCGGTTTTATAGCCGGCAACAACAAGATTTTTTTCCTCTATCCAATCAACGCTTGCACCTTGTGCCTCAAAAATTTTTCTCACAGGAACCATCGTTCTTCCATTGATAATCTGAGGTGGCACATCAAAGCTGAGCTGGGTACCATTAAGAAGAACTTTTATATCATCGCTTTCTGCACTGACATACAAAACACCAGTGCAGAAAATCACAATTAATATAACTAGAGTTATGAATTTTTTCATAGCAATTCACTCCGATAAAAATTATCTGAACAAACCTACATTTTCAGAATCTACGTTTTGAGACATACGGCCTTTGGTAATAAGAGTTTCGTGAGCATCCTCGGGGCCTTCCTCAGTAGCAGAAGTAGCAATTACATCTACATCCTCAATATTAATGATTTCAATTTCAATTTTACTATATTTCTGCATTTTATTCTTTCTCCTTTTTTAGTTTGAATAGGGATTTTCATTTCCAAGCCACTTATTGATGTTCTCTACGGAAACTGTAAAGTAGTCACCCATATAAACTTCATCGCCTTTTCCTGTATTAATTATAACAAAGGGCTTAGCTACTACTGTCTTACCGAAGTTCCCCTGAGAAATATTAGAAATGATAATATGGAACCATCCGTCATTAACAATAACAGTTTCAATATCTTCGCTCTTCACGGAAGCTACTTCTTCTGAATATTCGTTGTAGATATACATACCAAATTTCACAACATTCTTTCCAGCATCAGCAAGATTCTTTAGTTGTGAATTAAGAGAAATAACGCCAACCTTGCTTGCACTGTCTCTTGCTTCGGAATAGTAACCTGCATCTGCCAGGGTTTCAAATTCAGGAGCCAGAGACCATTTTGCATAAAGGGTAATATTTTCTGACAAAGCAGGATCTGCATTTGTAACAAGTTCATTATTCTTGTTATACCAACCTTCAAAGATATATCCTTCACGCTTGGGCACCACTGTGATAGCTTTTCCACGGCTCCAGTAATAATAATCAGTAAAGTTTTCTGATACATCAAGATAATCTTCCATTCCTGTGATGGTGTCTTCTCCAATATCACCCAGGTCATAGGTTATTGTATACATTCTGGGAACCAGAAGAGCAACAAGTTCCTGTGTCTGTCCGTTTACCTCGTCATATCTTGCATGACCGTTGTATGTAATTCTGAAAGGCTGTTCTGCTTCCACATACTCAACCTTCTCTTCACCTTTTTTATAACTCTTTACCTTGATTGAATAATCGTAGAGAGTTGCTCCATCGGGTTTTGTATTCCATACGCTGAAATCGTTATTTCCAATTCCGTTTGTAAGAGCAGTATTCTGTCCGTACAAACCGCTTGAACTTACCATCTGTGTAATTACGGTCCAATCCTGTGGATTGCTTCCGTTCATACCATCATTGAAAAGAACAAGGGTCTCTACGCTGTCAGGACGGAAACCTTCACCAATGTGACTTGCATCAATCTTATACTTAAGGTCAAAACTTGTGGGAACAAAGTGGAGGTAAGAATTTACAGTAGCTGTGTTTCCTGAGTTAAATACTGCTGTATAGTGTGATTCATCATATGCACCAAAATCGTTGACAGAAGTTGAGGAAGATTCTGCATTCTGATATACAGATTCATAGTTTGCTGAGAAAACTTTAAGTCTGTATTCATGGTGATTGTCCGGAATTCCGCTGAATTCATATGTCCCGATTCCTGTTGTCCCGTTATATATAACGGGGATTTGATGGTAAGAAATTGTTTCGGGATAACCTGTATGATCAATTCTCTGCAAAGCTACAGTCACGCTATGCGCTCTGTCACCTTCAGAAATTGTCTGAGTATAGGAAACGCCTGTTTCTTCGTTAACCACTCTGTAAGTAGCAGCAACGGTTACAGTACCTTTTACGGTAAGAGGCTGCTTCCACTTTGCCATTATTACTACATCAGAGAAAAGTTCATCTTCGCTGTTTGCTGCATTTTCAGTTATATTTCCGTTTGCACCGGCATAGTACCATCCGTCAAAAACATATCCGCCATCTCTTACAGGAACATATTGTGCAAGGCTGGGAACTACAATCTGATCTTTAAGCAGAATATCATTTGAGGAAGAATTAATTGTTCCGCCGTTCGGATCAATTGTAACATCGAATACTTCAATTGAAATAACTGCCTTCAAACTTCCCTTCTGAGATGTTCCGTCATAACAAACACCTGCAAGGCTACTTCCGGCAGGAGCAGTTCCGTCAGTTACCTTAACTTCTGCAAGATAACGTTCGCCGTCTGCCACATATGTAATATGGTCATTGTTTATGTCATCAGCATTGAGCACACTTCCGTCTAGAAGTTCGTATGAAACGATTTCAATTCGGTAGTGGTAATGGCTGTATCCGTCGGTTGTCTCAATCGGCACGGGGAAAGTACCTGTTCCCTTTCCGTCACTTCCGATAGCAACTCTTTCATAAGTATAGTGCTGTCTGCTTGTTGTATACCAGTCAACCGTTTCCCCGTCAACATAGGGAGAATCATACCACTGAAGTATCTTAATATTTGCCGCAACGGGTTTGAATTTGTCGGCAACTGCCTTTGCCTGTCCGTCAAGTTCTACGCTGAATTCTATATCAAATCTGTTTGGTTCATAAATTAATTCAACATTGATTTGGTAGTTGCCGTTTTGATCAAGTCCGGCAGTTACATTTTCACGTTTGTAACCTGATTTCGATGTGGTAAAGGTATATTCCTTTGCCTTTTCAACATTTGTCAGAATCGGTGTTTTAGATGTATAGACGGTGTAATCTTTTCCTCCATTCTCCACATGCTGTGCAGTAAACTCATTGGAATTAAATGCATCAACACCGTTCCAGTCTATGGTTTTGCTGATAAGCTCTGTATAGTCGCTTTCTCCGCTGTCACGACCATCAACGGTAAATGTTATATCATGGCGACCGTTATCGGTATTGTGGTCTCCTGATGCTGCTATATGATTTATTGTAATAGTAACATAAACGTCGGTTGCTTCAATATAGTTTGCTGTTAATGTATAAGCCTCTGAAATATCATCTGAAAGAATATCTCCAGGATAATAACGCTTTCCGTTTTCGTCAGACCAGTGAGAGAAAATATAGCCTTCTTTAACGGGGACTTTATCAGAAACACTGACGTTGCTGAAACTCAAATAATACTCGGTTAATTTATCGGGACCGCCTGTACCACCGCCCAGGTTATACTGAACGCTGTTGAAGAAGAGCTCTCTCGTTCTGCTTGCACCGGCAATGGTAAGTACCTGGTCACCTATCTGTGCAGAGGGTGACTTTGCGGAATGAATTGTATAGTTACCGTCAGACAGTACTGCAGAGTATACACCTGTTGCAGTATTTTCAAGAGGGAAATAAAGTTCGGAATTTTCATATCTGAGGTAAATATTCTTACAGTTTTCCATAACGTTTTCAATATTTACACGAGTTCCTGTTGCAGTTGAAGTCGATATATCGTATTTACCGTTTAAGATTACTTCAACAGTACCTACGTGTGCAGGTTTAGTTGTTTCATAAACGAAAGCGTATACAGGAGCATGTTCTATACCTTCAATATGACCGATAACCTCTATCTGATATTCTGTGTTGGGAGTGAGATTTTCGAAAATTACTATATCATTTCCGTTCTCGTCTTTACCCCTAACACCGTTCACATGGTTTATACGGTAAGTACAGTCATCGTCAAGGTTACTAAGTTCAATCTTTGTTGCAGTTGAAGTTGTCGTTGGCTTTCTATACACAAAAACTTCGACATTTGTAGTTGTAGAAACGTTTTGATGGAATTTACAGTTGCTCTTCTCTACCTCTATTGTAGCTACACCTTTTCCCTTTGCTACACCCTTAATAGAGTACCCGTTAGCTGTATCAAGTGCTATATACTGAGAGCCACTTGCAATTTTCGCACTGGGAACGGCACACTCCGCACAAGTAACATGAACCATACCTGTTTCACCAAGGAGGTCATTAATGTGCTTTACGTCACCTTCAAATATACCGAAAGAAATGTTTGCCAAATCTGCTTCAAGACTCGATTCCACAAATCCCTTATATCCATAAACAGGTATAAATCCCAAAATTGTGTCTGTTTGCACACGGGATCCTGTATGGGTATCGGTTGCAAGAAGATTTCCTTCAGCATCATATACTTCAACCGTTACTGTACCCACAAGAGCTGAATTAGAAAGATTTGCACCGTAAATAGCTGCCCAACCATAACCCTTACCTTCAAATGAATTACGGTAAGATCTGCCGGACATATTTTCAGATGAACTAACTTTGCTGTTATAAATTTCAATTTCGCCGTCGGTGTTATTGATTCCGTACATATTATGGGAATTATATACGTACAGATATGTACCAAGTCCGTTTGTCCATTTATAAGTAAGGTCATGCGGATTCCCGCTGTATCCTTCCACCTTTGCCTCCAAAAGTTCACTGGAACGCAAATCTTCCTGTACGCCACGATTAAAGCTTACTATATTTACGGTCACGTTGGCAGCCTCTGCCTGAATTGGATTAATTGCAAACACACTAAAAATCATACAAATTACCAAAAACAAGCTAATGGTTTTTGGTAGAATCTTAGTCGTTTTATTTTTTAATCTTTCCATGCAAACACCCTCTTCCCTATAGTTAATATCCTAATATCATATTTTATCACTTTTCTATGCATAACGCAATACTTTTTATGCAATTTATTAGCATTATGTATATTTTTTACATATTCGTACAGTATATAAAAAGGTGATTGTATGAAATTTAAAAACTTATTTATATATAAGCAGAATTCTGCAGAGAATTTCACAATAAAAAATGCTGTGCCTGCTGAAAATTATCCTGTACAAAAAAACGAGGGCGGTCCTGAGCTTGTCGGGAATTTCCGCAAAGACCTTAAAACACTT
>JAZLEL010000021.1:0-21297 GCA_045615265.1 Clostridia bacterium
TGAAAAAAGTAATGATGAAATAATTCAAAAGCTTTCAAACATTTCTTCAGGCGGAGATGAAAACACAAGCTATGAAAAGGCACAAAAACTGCTCGAAAATGTTCGCCGTGAAATTCAGCCATATCGTGGAAAAGGCGGAGAGATGGCTGAATTATTGCAGCAAATTGCAGTCTGCGAAAAGAACAGGAATACTCAGCTTTCTCTTAAAGCAGAGCTGAAATCCGTGCTTTCTCATATCCCCACTGCTGAGAAAGAGGTCAATGAATTAAAAACCGAATATGAAAAAAGCTCAAACTCTGATTATAATTCTTCCATTTCTCATATTTTAGGAAGACTGGAGGAAATCAAAAAAAGCCATAACTTCTCCCTGTTTTCGGGTTCTGTTATATTAGGTGGAGTAGCGCTTATTTTAGGAATAATAGCACTCCTCATAAAAAAAGAGTTATCCTACATACTTCTGCCTGTCGCAATGATTTGTTTTATATATTCTTTAATAAAAAGCAAAGCCTCAAAAAGGGAGGATATTGCTGTTCTTGAGAAAGAGCTTCAAAATCTTAATACAGAAAAAAATCTATATGATGAAAAGCTTTCAGATTTGAGAGAAAGACTTTTCGCCGCTCAGGCAAAACTAAATCAGCTTACTGTACGCGAGCAAACCTTAAGGCTTTCTATTTCTGAAGAAAGCGATAATTTGAAACAGTTCTATGAAAGAAAGCGGTTTCTTGAAAAGAAGTTGCACACGGTAATGCTAGCTTCTCAGGCTCTAAAGTCAGCACATGAAAAAATGCAGAATAATTTTACCCCTGCACTAAATAAAAAAGCTTCTTACTATTTTAGTATCATCTCTTCAGAAAAATATAAACGCATTTTTTGCGATGAGGAGTTTGGTATACAGGTTGAAAGCGACATTCCCCGTGAAAGCGGATTTTTCTCCGGCGGAACAGTTGACCAGCTTTACCTTTCATTAAGACTCGCTCTCATCGATATGCTGTTTGAAGAAAAAAGCTGCCCAATGATTCTTGACCAACCTTTTCTTCAATATGATGAAACTCGCAAAAATAAAACTGTCGAGCTTTTGGAGAATTTAGGGAAAAACAGACAAATTTTGCTCTTCACCAGTGATAAAAACGTAAATTCATCCAATAAACCAACAGAAATATTGACATAAGAGTAAAATTTGAGGTATAATATAAGTTAGAAATCTAAGGAGGTTAAGTATATGGCAGCAAAAACAGAAACAAAATACGGCAGCATCGTTATATCCAACAACGTAATTGCAAACGCAGCCGGACTTATAGCTACAAGCTGTTACGGCGTAGTGGGAATGGCTATACGCAGTCCTAAGGACGGTATTGTAAGCTTGCTCAAACCTTCCAATCTTGCAAAAGGAATTAAAGTATCTATTGAGGATAACGAAATTACAGTAGATATGTATATAGTAGTTCAGTATGGTGTTAATATCAACGCTATCTGCGAAAGCATTATGCACGGCGTAAAATACCGTCTTTCTGAGCTTATGGGTATGGATGTAAAGGCTGTTAATGTCTTTGTAGAAAGTATTCGTGTAACGAACGCTTGATGGAGGATAGTTATGACTAAACTTATAGATGCATCGCTTTTATCAAGCATGATAATTTCCGGTGCAAACAATTTAAGCAACAACCGTGAATTGGTTGATGCACTTAATGTCTTCCCTGTTCCCGATGGTGATACAGGCACAAATATGTCCCTTACCTTCATTAACGCTGCACGTGGTGTTTCCGCCATAGAAACTGCAGATGTTTCCGAGGTTCTAAATACAGTGGCAAAGTCAACCTTAAGAGGTGCACGTGGTAACTCCGGCGTTATTTTATCACAGATTTTCCGTGGCATTTCAAAAGGCATTGACTCCGGAGACGGAATAGATACAAAAACAATGACCCTAGCACTTAAGGGTGGTAGTGATACCGCCTATCGTGCTGTAATGAAGCCTACGGAAGGTACTATTCTTACTGTTATCCGTGCTGCTGCTGAAGCTGCACAGGCTTATGAAGGCGAAGATGTATTAGCCCTTATGGAGGAAGTTTTTAACGGAATGTCTGATGCACTCAGGCAGACACAGGAAATGCTTCCCCAGCTTAAGCAGGCTGGTGTAGTAGATGCCGGCGGTCAGGGACTTGTATTCATTTTTGAAGGCTTTCTTTCAGCAATGCGGGGCGAAGTGGTTGCACTTAAAGATCAGGGTGCGTTTGAATCGACTCTGAAGCAGCCTGCACAGAGCAGCATCAGTTCTGAAGAAATCAAATTTGCATACTGCACCGAATTTATTATTAATAAATACAATGCTAAAGCCACAGCAGACAAAATGCGTGCTGCTATTGAGCCTAAAGGCGATTGTATGATTGTAATTGACGAAGATGATATTGTTAAGGTGCACATTCACACCAATCATCCCGGATATGTTTTGGAACAGGCAGTAAAGCTTGGCGAAATGGTTAATATTAAAATAGAAAATATGCGCGAGCAACATACTGATATTGTCGGCGGTGCTATGGAAAATAAGGACTCCAAGCCTAATGCAGAACACAGAGAAACAGCTGTTGTTTCCGTTGCAAATGGTGATGGTTTGATTTCAACCTTTAAGGACTTGGGAGTTACAAATATTATCCACGGCGGTCAGACAATGAACCCCAGTACCGAGGATATTTTAAACGCAATTGAAGAGGCTAATGCAGACAATGTATTTATTCTTCCAAACAATAAAAATATCGTTCTCGCTGCACAACAGGCTGCTGAGATTGCAGACTGTAACGCAATTGTTATTGAATCAAAGACAATCCCTCAGGGAGTATGTGCAATGATGGAATTTTCTCCCGATGCTGATGTAGATGAAAACGCCGAAAATATGTCCGCAGCACTTAAAAATGTTGTAAGTGGAAATGTTACTCACGCAGTTAAGGACACAGAAATCGATGGCATGAAAATTAGCGAGGGCGATATAATAGGTGTTTCTGAAGGACATATTCTCTGTGCCGAAAAAGATATTAAAACATCTACAATTTCACTTGTTAAGCAAATTGCAAACGATTATAGCGAGATTATAACACTCTATTATGGCGAAGAAGAAAACGAAGACAGTGCACAGGAAATTGCTGATGCAATCGAAGAAATCTTCCCCGATGCTGATATAATCGTTGCAAACGGCGGACAGAGTGTTTACTACTATATTGTATCCGTTGAATAAGGTGATACTAAATGTTAAGACCTGAAAAAACTGATATCAGATTACTCAAAGGAATAGGCGATGCCAAGGCGAAGCTGCTGCTTCGCCTTGGCGTTTTTACTGTCTGGGACCTTCTTACATATTTCCCTGTAAGATTTGAAGACAGGAGCAAGGTTACAAAAATATTTGATCTGAATCACAATACGTTTGCGTGCATAAACGCAGTTGTAGTAACGGATATCAGTGAGCATTATGTACGGAAGGGATTAACTTATTATAAAGTTCAGGTGCGTGATGATACGGGTATTGCCACCTGCATATTCTTCAACAATAAATATTTAAAAACCTATATTAAAAAAGGATATGAGTACTCTTTTTATGGAAAAGTCAACATTCGGGGTAATGTACGTGAAATTCTCTCCCCTGAGTTTGAGCCTTCTTCAGAGTCAAGGTGTACAAAATGTATCGTACCTGTTTATCCCCTTACAAACGGAATATCACAAAAGTTTCTCAGAAAAAGTATTGCAGACGCCTTCGTTAATTATCAAAAATATTTCCGTGATGCAATTCCCCCTGAAATACTTAAGGAGCACTCTCTGTGCAGCATAGACTTTGCAATCAAGAACATTCATTTTCCAAAAGACCTCTCCTCACTTGAAATTTCAAAAAAGAGGATGATATTTGAAGAGTTCTTTATGTTGCAGGTAGCTCTGCGAAAAATGAAGGAAGGTTCTGAAAAATCACGCGGTATCCCCTTTTCAAACACAGATATAGAGCCTTTTTTAAGCTCACTTCCATTTAAATTAACAAACGCACAAAAGCTTGTTACAAACGACATTATTGATGATTTATCATCAGGCAGAGTGATGAACAGACTTGTTCAGGGAGATGTGGGCAGCGGTAAAACAATCATTGCTGCAATTTCAATATATATTTGTGCCAAAAATGGCTATCAGGCGGCTATGATGGCACCTACCGAGGTGCTTGCACGCCAACATTATAATGACCTTTCTCCAATTCTTGAAAGCTTTGGCATTAGATGCAGACTTCTTACAGGAAGTACAACCTCAAAAAACAAGCGTGAGATATATGAAAAACTTAAAAACGGCGAAATTGACGTAGCTTTTGGTACCCATGCATTAATTACCGACAAGGTTTTATTTAGCAGGCTTGGTCTTGCAATCACCGATGAGCAGCATCGTTTCGGTGTACGGCAGAGAATGCAGTTGGGAGAAAAGGGGACCTCTGTACACACTCTGGTAATGACTGCTACCCCTATTCCCCGTACGCTTGCGTTAATCGTATACGGCGATATGGATATTTCTGTGATAGATGAGCTTCCTCCCGGAAGACAGCGTATTGATACCTACTGTGTAGGTGAGGATATGCGTGAACGTATAAATGCATTTATACGCAAGGAAGTCAATAAGGGAAACCGTGCATATATTCTTTGTCCTGCGGTAGAAGAATCTGATATGACAGACTTAAAATCCGTTCAGGAACATTATGAAAGGCTTTCAAAGCTTGTTTTTCCTGATATACCGATAGGTATTGTGCATGGTAAGATGAAGCCTAAGGATAAGGAAGCCGCTATGAATGACTTTATATGCGGTAACACAAAAATTCTCGTTTCAACCACCGTTATCGAGGTAGGGGTAAACGTCCCCGAAGCAACCTTAATGGTGATAGAAAATGCTGAACGATTTGGACTTAGTCAGCTGCATCAGCTTAGAGGAAGAGTAGGACGAGGAAAAGAAAAAAGCTATTGTGTACTTTTCTGTGCTTCATTTTCAAGTGAAATAAAAGAACGTATGAAAATAATGACAAGCAGCAACGATGGATTTAAAATTTCCGAAACTGACCTTAAATTAAGAGGTCCCGGCGACTTTTTCGGCACAAGGCAGCACGGAGAGCTTAAATTTAAAATAGCTGACCTGGCAAATGATTTTCATGTACTAAAAGCAAGCGGTATTGCTGCAGAAAAATTACTGAAAAAAGACCCACTGCTATCCGATGATTCTCATTTTTATATAAAAGAAGAAACAGAAAGATTGGCAGAAAATTTAACACTGTAATAAAAACAAAAATGGCTTTGACATTTGTCAAAGCCATTTTAATATTTAAAGAATTACTCTTCTGTTGCTTCGGGAGCTTCTTCTGCTACTTCTTCCTTAGGAGCTTCAGGAGCAAGGAGTTCTCTGATTGAAAGACCAATCTTCTTCTCGTCCCACTTGATTTCTGTAATCTTAGCATCTACCATTTCGCCAACAGTGAGAACATCTTCGGGCTTACCGATTCTCTTATTAGCAATCTGGGAAATGTGTACAAGACCGTCAATTCCGGGGATAAGCTCTACAAATGCGCCAAAGGGTACAAGACGAACAACCTTAACGTTTACAACATCGCCTTCGTTAAAGGTTCTCTTTGCAATTTCCCAGGGATTGTCCTCAAGTTTCTTGTAGCCGAGAGAAATCTTAACATTTTCTTTATCAACCTTAAGTATAGTAACCTCAACACTATCTCCAACAGAGAGAACTTCGGAAGGATGCTTGATTCTCTGCCAGCTAAGCTGAGAAATCGGGATAAGTCCATCTACACCGCCGATGTCAACAAATGCACCAAAATCGGTAAGTGTCTTAACAGTACCTGTGTAAGTCTTTCCTTCTTCAACGTCTGCCATAAATGCAGCTACCTTTTCAGCACGTTCTGCCTGAGATACAACTTTGATTGAACCGATTGCTTTCTTACCGCGTCTGTCATCACGGATATTTACAATTTTAAATCTTGCTTCAGTACCAACGAGGGGCTGAAGATCCTTCATAAATCTTTCTGCAGCCATTGATGCAGGAATGAAGATTCTGCATCCGTTAACAAGTGCAATTACACCACGGTTAACATTTTCTACAATACGACCTGTGAGGATTTCACCGGACTCATAAGCTGCTTCGATTGACTGCCAACCCTTGATTGCATCGATTTTCTTCTTAGAAAGCTTAACATAGCCTTCACCGTCGTTAACTCTTACAACGAATACTTCTACTTCGTCACCGATCTTAACAACATCGCCTGTGCTTACGGAAGGGTCGTCAGAAAGCTCGTCCGCAGGGATAATGCCGTCAGCCTTATAGCCAAGATCTACATAGACTTCCGTAGGAGTAATACTGATTACTGTGCCGGTTACAATCTGTCCTGTATTTAAAGTGACGAGGGATTGTTCAAATGCCTCGGCAAACGTAGGCTCTCCATTTCCTTGAATATTAGTGTTTTTTTCTTCTACCATGGTTTTCAAAACCTCCTTAATTATATGCTCCGGTGTTGACGCACCGGCGGTTATACCGAACGAATTTCCCAGTGATAAGATATCCTTGGGAAGTTCACCTGCTTCCTCCACCAAAAATGTGTGGTTACAAAGCGGTGAGGCGATATCGTACAGCTTTTTTGTGTTTGAACTGTTTTTACCGCCTACGACAATAAATACATCACTGACTTTTGCAAGTTCAGCAGCATATTTTTGACGCTCATTCGTAGCACTACATATTGTATCAAAAACTATGGCACTTTGGCAAGTGTTTTTTATAATTTTCGTAATTTTTTTCCATAATTCTCTCTCAAACGTAGTCTGTGCTACAACATATACCTCTTTTTCGGGGTTAAAAGTCAATTTTTCTATCTGATTTTCATTTTCCACCACAATTGCACTGTTGTTACACCATCCGTTTATTCCAATAACCTCAGGATGGTTTTTGTCACCAATTATTAAAATTTCATATCCTTTTTTGTATGCATCATCCACAATATTGTGTATTTTCTTAACGAAAGGACACGTTGCATCGATATAATCAATTCCTTTATTTTTAAGAATCTCTTCATCACTTTTTGTAATCCCGTGGCTTCTTATAACAACGGTTTCTCCCGGTATTGCCTCATCAGGGTTTTCAATAATTCTTACACCCTGTTTTTCAAAGCTTTCTACTACTGCACGATTGTGAATAATAGGTCCGAGGGTTGCAATCTTTTTTCCGTTATCCAACCCCTCCTGAGTTATCTTTACAGCACGGCTTACACCGAAGCAAAAGCCTGCCTTTTGTGCAACTGTAACACTTTTATTTTTCATCTTTTTTCACCTAAAGAATATATTGTATCCATAAGCTCGTCTGCAAGATTCTGCATAACATCCCCATCCTGTATGCTTTCAGAGTACTTTTCATAACTGATAGGTTCTCCATATGTAACGGAATTAGAGGTTAAAAATGCAGGAACAATAGGAACATTACTCTGTGCGGCAAGCCTAACTATACCTGAATTAATCTTTATTCTATTTCCGTCTTTTACACGTGTGCCTTCAGGAAAAATAACAGTTGCTCCACCCTTTTTCATTATCTTAAGCGTAGCCATTACTGCGGCTGCATCTCCCCTTCCTCTTTTTATTGGAAATGCACCAAGCGATTTTATAAGCCGTCCTAAAAAGGGTTTTTCGAAAAGATCATCCTTTGCCATAAAAGTAAGCTGTCGCCTGCATCCCAGTGCAAGCAAAACAGCGTCCCTGCATGCACGGTGATTTGAACAGAGAAGAAACGCTCCATCTTTTGGAATATTTTCATTTCCCTTCACCTTAAAAAGAAGGAATACACGGAAAAGTCCATATACAGTTTTAACTGCCAAATTATAAAAGCTCATAGGGTCTTACTCCTTATATGTTCAAGAACTTTTGTTACGGATTCCTCAAACGTAAGATTCGAGGTATCAATTACAGTTGCATCTTTTGCGATGGTGAGGGGTGAAAATTCACGGGTTGAATCGTTCTTGTCACGCTGAATCATATCCGCCTTTACTACCTCAAAATCAACCTTTTCTCCCTTTTCTGTAAGCTCGTTAAATCTACGCTGTGCACGTGCCTCAACCGATGCGGTAAGGAAAATCTTAACCTCCGCATCAGGCAGGACATAACTTGCAATATCTCTTCCGTCCATTACCACATTGTGGTTTTGGGCAAGCTTTCTTTGCATATCCACCATAGCTAATCTTACAGCAGGTATAGCAGATACATTACTTGCAGCCATGGAAATTTCAGGTGTACGGATTTTCTCCGATACGTCCTCCCCTTCCAGATAAATGTGCTGCTCTACCCCCTCATGCCTAATATCTATATCAAGGTCATTAAGTATTGAGCTTACACCCTCCGCATCAGTTGTTTCAATACCGCATCTTACGGCTTTAAGACCTACTGTGCGGTACATTGCACCTGTATCAATATAGATGTAACCGAGTGCTTTTGCAACTTTTTTTGAAATACTGCTTTTACCTGCTCCCGCAGGTCCGTCAATCGCTATTTTAGTCATTTTCCATCTCTCCTTCTGCAGCTTTTTCCCCTGCTAAATAACCCGTCGAAAAAGCTATCTGCAAGTTAAAGCCGCCTGTATAGGCATCAACATCTATAATCTCGCCTGCAAAGTAAAGTCCCATTACAAGCTTGCTCTCCATTGTAGAGGCGTGAATTTCTTTTACATTAATACCGCCAGAGGTTACTATCGCTTCCGCTACGGGGCGATAACCCTTGACAGTGAATGTAAGGTGTTTTAAAAGACCCAAAAGTGTCTTTCGCTCATCCTTTGTAATACTGTTCACCTTTTTATACCTGTCTATCCCAGAGTTTTCAACAATATAGTCAATCATCTTATTTGGAAGAAGGTCTGAGAGAGAGTTTTCAAAATTTCTGTTTTGGTATTTTTCAAAATCACGCAAAATTCTTTTATCCAAAGCCTGCTCATCAAGTGCAGGCTTTAAATCAATTTCAATACGTACGCCCTCAGGCTCCTTACCCATATGACTGCTAGAAGAAAGAATAACAGGTCCTGTCATTCCAAAATGCGTAAAAAGCATTTCCCCAAAATCAGAGAATTTCTTCTTACCGTTCTTATCAAGAACTGTAACAGAAACATTTTTAAGCGAAAGTCCCATAAGTGTACTAGTTTTTTCTACTGTTTCCACAGGTACAAGTGCGGGTTTAATTGTATTTATCGTATGACCGAGTTTTTCTGCCATAATGTATCCATCGCCGGTAGAGCCAGTAAGAGGGTAGCTCTTTCCACCTGTTGCTAGGATAACACTGTCGCAAAAATAGTAAGAGTTTTCTGTCTTAACTCCCATAACCTTGCCGTTATCAGTAAGTATTTCGTTTACACGGCTATGAATAATTTTAATATTAAGCTCCGCCACTTTTCTTTTAAGAGCATTTACAATATCAATTGCTTTGTCGCTCTGGGGAAAAACACGTTGTCCGCGTTCTTCTTTGAGTGGAACGCCGCATTCCTCAAAAAAGTTCATAACATCATAGTTTGTGAAGCTATATATTGCACTGTAAAGGAAGTTGTGATTTGTGGGAATATTATCGAAAATTTCTTCCGTAGGGCAGGCATTTGTAAGGTTACATCTTCCCTTGCCCGTGATGCGTATTTTCTTTCCTAAATCTTTATTTCTTTCAAATAAAGTTACCGATGCACCTTTTTGAGCAGCAGTTATTGCCGCCATTAAACCTGCTGCACCTCCGCCTATAACTGCTATCATACTCTTTTCCCCTGTTCCTGAGCTACAAAGAATACTCTCCCACTATCTTTTGCAGGATTTTCAAAGCTATGGTCGTGATATACCTTTAAAAGCTTCATTCCCGATTTTTCTATAATGGTTTTTATTTCCTCGATTTCATAAGCACGCTCGCTATGCTGCTCGTCAAAACGCACATATCCTTCTTTATCTTTGCAGAAAAAGGTTAAATAAAAATCGCAAATTTTACGTTTTTTATCATATTCGTTCTGCCACGAACAAAAAATATCTTCATTTTCCAAAATAAAGGTGTTATTTCCTATTATATTTTCAAGCTTATGTCTGGTGTTTATATCAAAGATAAAAAGTCCACCCGGTTCAAGATAGTTGTTCACAAGCTTCATAACCTTAAGTAAATCTCTTTTGTCGGTTATATAGTTCACACAATCAAGACTTGACACAATAAAGTCAACAGTTCCGTACAACTCGAAATCGCACATATCCTGATTAAGGTATAAAATATCCATACCTTCAGACTTCTCTCGGGCAACCATAAGCATGTCCTCTGAGATGTCAACACCTGTCATTTCTATTCCCCGATTTGCAAATTCTACTGTAAGATTGCCTGTACCGCAACCAAGGTCAAGCCCCAGTTTGGGACTGAGCCCGTATCTTTTGAAAATTTTAAAATAATAGTCAACCCATTTTTTATAATCAACATCATTTATAAGCTTGTCATAGAGATATGCAAACTCATTATACATAATTAATCACACCTTTGAAGTTTTGCGTATAGTCCCAAAAGATTTTTTGTGCCTACACTTTCAAATGCTATTTCATAATGTACGTCATTACCTATGGGTGTTGCATCAATAACAATTCCCCTGCCAAATTTTTTGTGCATTACAATGTCCCCTGCACGGAAGGTTTCCATACTTGTTTTTGGTGTTGTCGGGGTAGTAGTTGTAAAGAGCGAGCTTTCCCTTTGTGCTGAATAGAAATAACTTTCTGTTTTAACATTCCAGGAATCAATCACTCTCGGAGTGTTGTCTGTGATTTCAAGAAGGTCTTCCGGAATCTCTTCAAGAAATCTTGACGGCTTATAGGTTGATGTTTTTCCATACATCATTCTGCTGTTTGCACAGGTAATATAAAGAATTTCCTGTGCACGTGTAATGCCTACATAACAAAGTCTTCTCTCCTCTTCAAGTTCTTCGCTATTGAGGCAGCTAGCCATATTGGGGAAAATTCCTTCATCAAATCCGCAAAGGAAAACTATCGGGAATTCAAGTCCCTTTGCAGCGTGCATTGTCATAAAAACTGTTGCATCAAGCTCTTCATCGTAGTTATCTATATCACTTATAAGCGCCAAATTATCCATATAATCAGAGAATGTGGCATTTTCATTATTGTCTTCGTAATTTGCCGCACCGTTTACAAGTTCATACACATTGTCAATGCGTTCTTCGCTTTTTTCATCGGTCTTAAGAAATTCACGATAGCCAGTCTTTTCAAACACCTCGTTTACAAGGTCTTTTATACTGTTTTCCCGTGCAAAATTGCAAAGAAATTCTATCGTGTCATAAAATTCCTTAACCGATGCACCCAAAGTGTCACAGTGCGTTTCAATCGCCTTTAAAAGGCTGCAGCCTTCACGTTCTGCGGCTGCTGCAATCTTATCTATGGTCACCTTGCCTATTTTTCTGGAAGGTGTGTTTATAATTCTTTTAAGACTTATATCATCATCATTATTTTTAATAAGACGAAGATATGCAATTATATCGCGAATTTCCTTTCGGTCATAGAAACGCAGTCCTGAAAGAACCCTGTAAGGAATAGCTTTGCGCATAAAAACTTCCTCAAGCACTCGTGAGGAGGCATTTGCCCTGTAAAGCACCGCCATATCATTGTAAGTATATCCGTCACGAAAAAGCGATGACATTGTATCAGCGATAAACGAAGCTTCATCATGCTCGTTTGAGGATTTGTAAACTGATATTTTTGCACCCTTGCCTTTATCTGTCCACAGCTTTTTCCCTTTTCTTCCATAGTTATTTTTAATTACGTTATTTGCTGCATCCAAAATATTTTGGGTTGAACGGTAATTCTGTTCAAGGCGGATGATTTTACTCTCAGGAAAAGCCTTCTCAAATTCAAGAATATTTGAGATATCTGCACCCCTGAATTTATAGATGCTCTGGTCATCATCACCAACAACGCAAAGGTTACGGTGCTGCCCTGCCAAAAGAATTACAAGCTCATTTTGTGCTTTGTTTGTATCCTGATACTCGTCCACAAGAACATAGCGGAATTTATTACGATAAAACTCCAGTACGTCCTCGTTTTCCTGAAAAAGCTTAACAGTAAGCATAATTAAATCGTCAAAATCAAGGTCGTTTGCAGTTTTAAGCTTTTTCTGATAAAGGTTATAAATATTTGCAATTTGTTTTTTTCTGTAATCGTCTGCGTAGTCAAGGGAATATTCAGCGGGGGTTAAAAGCTTATCTTTTGCAGAGGAAATTTCTCCCATTACACTTCTGGGAGGAAGTTGCTTTTCGTCATAACCGAGTTCTTTTAGGCACTCTTTTACAAGAGATTTCTGGTCGTCTGCATCAATAATATTAAAACGAGTATCATAACCCAGACGGTCGATATCACGCCTTAAAATACGTACGCAGGCAGAATGAAATGTTTTTACCCACATATCATTTGCCTTTTCCCCGACAAGTTTTTCAACACGCTCTGCCATTTCACGTGCAGCTTTGTTTGTAAAGGTAATTGCAAGTATGTTCCACGGAGAAACACCCATTTCCCCAATCATATATGCAATACGATGGGTTAAAACACATGTTTTTCCGCTACCCGCACCCGCTAATATCAGAAGAGGACCGTTGATATACTCAACGGCCTCTCTCTGTTCCCTATTTAATTTATTTAAAAGTTCATTCATAGGTAATTCCCCTTTGGGGTCTTATTTTTTAAGGCTGATTGCCTTCTTCACATATTCTGCAATATTTTCTGCAGAAAGTCCATACTCCTTAAGAAGTTCGTAAGGCTTACCGCTCTTACCAAACACGTCCTGTGTACCTACACGAAGCATAGGAACGGGGCATTCTTCGCAAAGAACTTCAGCGACTGCACTACCCAGACCGCAATTTACATTATGCTCTTCAGCAGTAACGATTGCACCTGTCTTTTCTGCAGCCTTTTTAATGATTTCTCTGTCGATAGGCTTAATTGTGTGGATATTGATTACAGCAGCATCTATACCGTCATTCTTGAGGAGTTCACGTGCTTCAAGTGCATAAGGAACCATAAGACCTGTTGCAACGATAGTTGCATCTTTACCTTCTGCAAGCTGAACTCCCTTACCGATTTCAAATTTATATGTATTTTCATCGTAAATCTGCGGAACAGGAAGTCTTCCGAAACGAAGATATACAGGTCCGTTATGCTTAACTGCTGCTTCAACCGCAGCCATAGCTTCTACATGGTCAGCAGGGTTGAGGATAATCATTCCGGGGATAGTACGCATAATACCGATATCTTCAAGGCACTGATGTGTAGCACCATCTTCACCAACGGAGATACCTGCATGTGTTGCACCGATTTTTACATTAAGATGAGGGTATCCGATAGAGTTACGGATTTGCTCAAAAGCACGACCGGCAGCAAACATTGCAAAAGAGCTTGCAAAAACTATTTTACCTGTTGTAGCAAGACCTGCAGCTGTTGAAAGCATATTACCCTCAGCAATACCTGTGTTTATAAATCTTTCGGGGAACTTTTTCTTAAATGTATCTGTTTTTGTTGATTTGGAAAGGTCGGCATCCATAACAACAATATCATATTTATCACCAAGCTCAGCGAGAGCCATACCGTAGCTTTCGCGAGTTGCTTTCTTATCACCTATAGCCATAATTCACACATTCCTTTCTTATTCGGTCTCAAGTTCGTTGATAACTGCATCCAGCTCTGCAATAGCCTGCTCATACTGTTCCTTATTGGGAGCAGCGCCATGCCAGCCTGCCTGATTTTCCATAAAGGAAACGCCCTTACCCTTGATACTCTTTGCGATGATAACAGTGGGCTTACCCTTTACTGTGTGTGCCTTTTCGATTGCACTGCGGATTTCATCATAGTTGTGTGCATCGATAGTAATTACGTTCCAGTTGAATGCTTCAAACTTCTTATCAATAGGATTGGAATCCATAACGTCAGTAATGTTACCATCAATCTGAAGACCGTTGAAGTCTACGAATGCAACAATATTGTCAAGCTTATAATGTGCTGCGAACATTGCTGCTTCCCAAACCTGACCTTCTTCGATTTCGCCGTCGCCTAAAACTGTATATACCTTGAAATCTTTGTTGTCAAGCTTTGCAGAAAGCGCCATACCGCATGCTGCAGAAATGCCCTGTCCAAGTGAACCTGTTGACATATCAACACCGGGTACGCCCTTCATATCGGGATGTCCCTGAAGAATGCTGTCTGCCTGACGGAAGGTAGCACAAAGCTCTGTGGGGAAATATCCACGCTCTGCAAGCATACCATAAAGGATGGGTGCACAGTGTCCTTTGGAAAGAACAAATCTGTCACGGTCAGCCTTTTTGGGGTCCTTCGGGTCGATGTTCATTTTTTCAAAGTAAAGCACTGCTAAAATGTCAGCCATTGAAAGGCTTCCGCCGGGATGTCCCGATGCTGCGGTATAAATACCAGTAATAGCGTGCTTTCTTGCCATATAGGCATGAAGTTTTGTAGAATTTTTCATTGTGACTATCACTCCTATGTTAAATTTAATTATTTTTCATTATTATTAAGTGCTGCATCATATGCTTTTTGAAGAAGGAAGGAAAGACGCTCATTCTCCCCTGAAAGATAAAGGTAACCCAAAAGAGTTTCAAATCCCGTTGCCATACGATATTCTGTAACATCAGCATTTTTAGGAGAATGATTGCTTTTAGCGTTTCTTCCCCATTTTAAAACACGCAGCTCATCTTCCGTAAGAAATTCCTCGATAGCGTAAGCACTTACTGCCTGAGAATGTGCCTTTACGAACTGCACGGAGTCACGATGCATCTGGGTCACGTGGCGGTTTCCCTTTGCCACAACCCTTGTCCTTATAAAAAGGTCATAAACTGTGTCGCCGATATATGCAAGAGCCAACGGGTTATATTCTTTGGGATTGATACTATCATCTGTAAATAACATACAGTTTTCTCCCTTACTTTTCCATTTTCCATTTAACACCGTCAGGGGTGTCCTCAAGAACTATTCCCCGAGCCTTAAGGCTGTCACGAATCTCGTCTGCCAAGGCCCAGTTTTTATTCTTTCTTGCTTCTGTTCTTTTTTGGATAAGCGCCTCAATCTCCTCATCAAGGCTTTCCTTCTGAGTGTTTGTAAGAAGTCCCAAAACATTTCCAAGTTCCAGTATAGTTTCTTTCGCACACTGCAGCTGTGCCTTGTTGGGATTTGTCATACTATTAGCAAAACGAACTGCCTCGAAAATTGCAGAAATTGCATCAGCAGTATTAAGGTCATCCTCCATTGCAGTTATAAACTTATTTTTGTAGGATGCCATAGCTTCCTCAATATCACTGTCAATTTCCCCTTCGCTTGCATTATTCATAAGGAAATCAATATTATTAAGACAGTTATAAATTCTTTCAAGTCCGTTTTTCGCAGCATCCATAAGCTCATCGCAGAAATTGATGGGGCTTCTGTAATGTGCCGAGAGCATAAAGAAACGGATAACCTCGTAATCATATTTATCAGCAATGTCACGCACAGTAAAGAAGTTTCCGAGAGATTTACTCATCTTCTCATTATTGACATTAATAAATCCATTATGAAGCCAGTAGTTTGCAAATGGTGTACCGTTTGCACAAACGCTCTGTGCGATTTCATTCTCATGATGCGGGAAAATAAGGTCAAAACCACCGCTGTGAATATCTATTGTATGACCCAGATAACGGTTTACCATTGCCGTACATTCAATATGCCAACCTGGACGTCCTATGCCCCAGGGGCTTTCCCAACCGATTTCATCCTCTGTCTTACGCTTTTTCCAGAGAGCAAAGTCCATAGGATGATGCTTTTTATCGTCAAGCTCCTTACGCACACCGCTTTCCAAATCTTCAAGAGGCTGATGGCTGAGCTTGCCGTAATCCTTGTAGCTTTCAACGGAAAAATAAACATCTCCGTCTACCTCGTAAGCATGGCCCTTTTCAATAAGTGTGCTTACTGTTTCAATGATAGCATCAATATTTTCTGTGGCTCTTGGATGAACTGTGGCTTCCTTTATTCCTAATGCCTTTGCATCAACAAAATACTCTTTGATGTATTTTTCGGCTATCTCGGAAACAGTTGTTCCCTCTTCTCTTGCTTTATTTATAAGCTTATCATCAACATCCGTAAAATTCTGCACAAATTTAACATCGTACCCCCTGTATTCAAGGAACTGTCTTAAACAGTCGAACACAATAAAGGGACGTGCATTTCCAAGATGAAAGTAGTTGTAAACCGTAGGTCCGCAGGAATACATTTTAACTTCCCCCTGAACCAAAGGTATAAACTCTTCTTTTTTACGGGTTAATGTATTATATAACTTCATAACTTAACCTAACCTTTCGCTGTCATTATTTTTAAGATTTTCTAACTCTTTAGTAAGTGCGTCAATCTTTGCACTCATTCTGCAAAGCTCCTGACTCACAGGGTCAGGGATATGCACCTGATCAAGATCATTAACACGTCTGTCGCCACGTTTGACAACCCTTGCCGGAACGCCAACACATGTGCTATCTGGCTCAACCTCACGGAGCAGAACTGCATTAGCGGCGATTTTTGAATTGTCACCGACTTTAAACGGTCCTAAAATTTTTGCACCTGCACCGACCATAACATTGTTTCCAAGCGTAGGGTGACGTTTACCTGTATCCTTACCGGTACCTCCAAGAGTAACCCCCTGATAAATAGTACAATCATCGCCTATAACGGTGGTTTCACCTATTACTACGCCACAACCGTGGTCAATGAGAAGTCCCTTGCCGATGGTTGCACCGGGATGAATTTCTATTTTAGTAAAAAAGCGTGTGAGCTGACTTATGAGTCTGGGAATAAATCTAAGCCCGCATTTATAAAGCATATGGGCAAAGCGGTGAAAAAACACTGCATGAAATCCGGGATATAGCAAAGCTACCTCAAAAGCATTTCTGGCAGCAGGGTCACGCTCAAGTATTGATTTTATATCGTATAAAGTTCTACCCAAAATCTTAATCACCCCTTAACTATTTTATTATACAGTATAATAAAACAAAAAACAACCATAATTTGTTGATTTTTTTATATAAATGTGTTAGAATTTCCTATGCTAAATCTTTAATATACTCTCAAGGAGAATATTATGAATACCATTAAGATTTCAAAAGCTTTAAAAAGGCAAATTTCCGGAACAAAATTTACTGTAACTCATTCCGTTTCTGACGGAGAATATTTAATTATGTACATATCCCACGGAAGAGGGAAAGTTGTTTTAAATAAATTGCCACACCCTGTTTCAGCAGGGGACTTCATTCTTATTAGAAGCGGTGATACTCTTTCTTACAAATTTTCGGAAAACACTGATGCAGTGGTATATTTTGCAGAATTTACGGCGGAAAACTTTTCTCATTTAGAAAAGGACCTCTCCCTCGCATTTGGTTTTCATCATATGAAAAATATCGAGAAAGTCGAATCCACCTTTTGTGATTTGATTGATGAAATTATTGTTAAGTCACCCCTATGGGAAATAAATTCCTCGGCTCTCCTATGCCGATTAATTTATTTATTGTCAGCGGATACTTCAGAGATTTCTCCTACTGAAGAATTACTTCATAAGCTCGCAAAGGATATCCACGAGAACTTTATGCATGGCGAAATTGATGTAAAAAAATATGCAGACAAGGTCAATCTCAGTAAAGACAGGTTTTCGGTTATCTTTAAAAAGCATTTCGGGTATCCACCTTATAAATATCAGCTTATGCTTAAAATGGAAGAGGCTACTTATCTCCTTACTCACACGGAATTACCAATAGCTGAGATTTCAAAAATTCTCGGTTTTTCAAATCAACTGTATTTCAGCAGTGCATATAAAAAGCATACAGGAATGACTCCTACAAAGGCACGCAAATTATAAAAGAAACCCCATCGATTTTCGATGGGGTTTCTTTTAATCAATAATTCCTAATAAGTAGTCACATTCCTTTGTAAGTGACGCAAAATTATTTTGTCTTAACGCTTCATAAACAACTATTGCAACGGAATTTGAAAGGTTTAGACAACGAGCATCACTTATCATAGGGATACGTATTGCACGTTCAGGATGTTCTTTTAAAAGATCTTCAGGAAGTCCCTTTGTTTCTTTCCCGAAAAGCAGGAAATCTCCATCGTTAAAAGAAACATCAGTATAAGAAGTAGGGGCTTTAGAGCTCAGGTAGAAAAATCTTCCGCCTTCATTTTTATTAAAAAAATCTTCAAGATTCTCGTAATACTTAATATTTAAAAAGTGCCAGTAATCCAGCCCTGCCCTTTTAAGCTTTTTATCATCAATTTCAAAGCCCATAGGTTTTACAATATGAAGCCGTGTTCCCGTAGCCGCACAGGTACGTACTACATTACCTGTATTCTGCGGAATTTCAGGTTCAACTAATACTATATTTAAACTCATTTGTTATTGCTCCTCATTATTTCATCCTTAAGTCTGAAAAATACGCCTTCTTTAACTCCTGCTGCACATACACACACCCTTGGACTTCCTGTCATATCCATAAGTACCTTAACAGGAGTAAGACCTGCTAATATAATGTCGGCACGTGAAACATCCATTCCTTTAATATCTTTTCGTTTCTTTATGGGGGTTGCAAAAATATTCTGATAAATCTTTGCAACAGCGTGATATGGTATCTTTACACCGTCAATATCTTCGGGAGAAAGCCACTCCTTCTTATAAAGCATTGCCATAGCACGTGCACTGCCTCCAATCCCGTAAAGCGGAAGTCCTTCACACTCGTCAAGCCAATCTATCCCGCCAACGTATGATGCAACATATTTATAGAGTTGCATCTGGCTGCGTTTAGACATCTGCTCGGTCATCATAACTGCACCTAAAGGAAGGCTTACCGATTTTTTAACCTCGCCATTTTTTACAAGCACTATTTCGGTACTTCCTCCGCCTGTGTCATATATTACACCATCATTTATTCCAACGGTTTCTTTCACTGCGAGGTAGCTGTAAAAAGCCTCCTGCTCCCCGCTTATAATTTCAAAATCTATTCCCGCCTTCTCCTTAACTCTTGAAAGGAAAAGCTCTTTATTCGCAGCACGGCGTAGTGCCGCCGTTGCAATAGCAGCAATGGAAACACATTTATACTCTTTCGCAGTTTTTGTAAATTCAACAATCGCATCAATAACCCTTCCGACAGCGTTTTCCTTAAGGAAATTGTCAGTAGTCATACCTTCGCTGAGGCGAACTGTTGCACGGAGTTTTTTAAGCACACTCCAACTTCCGTCTTTTTCCAAAGAATTGATACTCATTCTGACAGAATTTGAGCCAAGGTCAATTACAGCAAAGTTATAACTCATAAAATTCCTCCTTTAAAAAGCCTATTTCGTCAAGCGATTCCGATAAAGAGTATATAAATTCTCTTGTATCATGCACCTTCATACAAAGTTTCATTGCCAAAGTAACTTTTTCAACAAATTCACCATCTAAATCCGTGATTTTCATTGCAGTTGCTAAGGGGCACATTCCTCTTCCTCGTATATCCATTATGATTTTTAGTTCTTCTCCCCGTTTTGCATAAGGAACAAGGGGAAATATTCTGCACGATAGCGGACGGATCTTTCTGTTACAGATTCCTGTGCAGGTGAAAAGGTCGACACTTTTCCCACCGTCATATGTAAAATCGATTTCATGTATTTGACCCCATGAGGGCATTGGTTTATACATTACATCTTCTCCTGGGAATAGGTACATTCCCGTAATTTCATCCGTTACAGCACAACACGCACCATCACAAAGCGCTCCACAATCTACTTTAAGAGGAGTTACGTCTTCAAGCATTTTGTAAATTTTCTCATAAAAGTGCTTTTTATCAATGGTAAGCTTCAAAAACATCACTCCTTTTAAGTATACGATAATGCCCCTAACAACTCTTATATCTTATTTCTCCTGCAAGAATTGTCATTGCTATATCAAAATCCTCATCAAAAATTATTATATCTGCACGTTTCCCTTCTTCAATTGAGCCGATAGAGCTATCTTCCCCCAGGGCTGTTGCAGGGTTTAAAGAAGCACAATTTACAGCCTCATAAAACTCAAGGTCGGAGTTTTTATAAAGGTTATAGACGGCTTTATTAAGAGCAAGAACGCTACCTGCAATTGTGCCGTCTGCAAGAAGGCATTTAACGCCTTGCTTATATACCTTTTGTCCTCCTAAGGTATATTCTCCGTCATCCATACCGCCCGCTCTCATGCAGTCGGTAATAAGACAGAGTTTTCTTCCTTTCATCTTGCAAACAAAATTAAAGAGATTTTTATCTATATGAAATGTATCAGCAATAAGTTCAACACTTACATCATCATTTAAAAGTGCTGCACCGACCGCCCCCGGAGCGCGGTGAGAAAGCGGAGGCATAGCATTAAAAAGATGCGTTGTATGCCTTACACCGTTTTCTATCCCCTTTGTTGCCTCTTCAAAAGTTGCATCAGTATGTCCCATGGAAATCAGTATGTCTGTATTTTTTGAAACCTTTTCTATACATTCTAATGCACCCTCAACCTCCGGTACAATTGTAAAAAGCTTCAGTACATCTCTATTTTGTAATATAAAATCGGCGTCAGGTTTTAAAATATATTCCTCTGCCTGTGCACCTTTCCTCAGGGGATTTATAAAGGGGCCCTCGCAATTTACACCCAATATTGTGGCACCGTAGTATTCGTTTTTTCCTTTGACCTCTCTTACAGCATCTAACGCCTTTTCTATATCCGTTTTTGAAACGGTCATCGTCGTGGGGCACCATGAGGTAACACCAGTTTTAATAATACCATCGGCAATGAGTCTTATTCCATCGCAGTCTCCATCAGAAACATCTGCTCCTAAATATCCGTGAATATGCATATCCACAAAACCTGGAGATACAAATTTTCCGCCTGCATCAATAATTTCATATTCTGAAACATCGATATCACTTATAGGGGATATTTTTTCAATGCTCTTGTCAAAAACAATCGCCGAGTCTTCAATTATTCTATCAGACAGGATTATTTTTCCATTTATAATACACTTCATTTTTATACAACTCTCTTTAATGTTTCTTAGAAAAAATATATCATATAGCAGTCTAAAATGCAACACAAATCACACAATTCTTTATACAAAATATAATGAATAGTGGAGGTGTTATATGGATAATTATGTCATAATGGCACTGATTGCAACGCTTGGGACATGGTTTGTAACTGCTCTGGGTGCTGCGACAGTTGCCTTTTTTAAATCTCCCAATCAAAAAGTATTAAA
>JAZLEL010000022.1:0-6624 GCA_045615265.1 Clostridia bacterium
AAAAACGAATTAAAATCACAAGAACTTATAAAAAAATCACTTAGTCTGGCTGATTCATTGTCAGAACTTGATTATTTAATTAAAAAACTTCACGTTCTCAGTGACAATATGTATGACAACCATATCGAAAAAATAAATTTCAAAACGGAAAGAGGAAAGCTAACTGCCGAAATGGATTTTAATATCATAAAGGTTATGATAGACGTTATGTGCGGTTATATTGCTGAAGCATCAAAAATCTCAAAAAACTTACCCGAACTGTCAGATGATATTTTAGAGAGAATTAAAAATTTTTCCTGAAATTACTTTTAATTGACAAAGACAAATAATTGTGGTATTTTTTACTTGTTATATAGTATAGTAAAAAGAGGTTTTTTGTACGAAAGAGAAAATCTGGGGAATACTTGTTCATTTGAGTAAAAACATGTGGCTTCCCAAAAGAGACTCCCTTCCGTTCGATGATGACTTTTGGACATATATCTTGGAAGAATCTGCAAAGACAGGGATTAACACCATCATTTTGGATGTAGGTGACGGCATACAGTTTGCAAGCCATCCCGAAATTACAACCAAGGGTGCATGGACACGAGGCAGAGTAAGACAGGAAGTTGAAAGATGCAAAAAGCTTGGCATAGCACTTATTCCCAAGCTTAACTTTGCAACACCGCACGACCATTGGCTCGGCGAATATGCAAGAATGGTTTCAACAACTACATATTACAAGGTTTGTAATGACCTTATCAAAGAAGTATATGAGCTTTTCGATCATCCCGAGTATATACATCTCGGTATGGACGAAGAAGATGCAAGACACGTACAAAAGCATGATTATGCCGTTTACAGACAGGGCGACCTGTTCTGGCACGATTTGAGATTTTTGGTAGACTGTGTTCGTGACACAGGTGCAATGCC
The DNA here is from genome assembly GCA_045615265.1 of Clostridia bacterium. Classification (GTDB taxonomy): domain Bacteria; phylum Bacillota; class Clostridia; order UMGS1883; family UMGS1883; genus UMGS1883. The sequence continues at coordinate 913 of JAZLEL010000022.1, forward strand.
CTTTATGTGGGGATGTCCTCTGTACAGACATTTCGATGAATACAAAAAGCATTTCTCACCTGGCGAATGTGTTTTGTCCCCCTGGGCATATAACGCATTCAAGAAAGAGCACTGGACACCTATTGAATCCAGAGCGGACTACGTGGCATACTATAACGAGGGAGAATATGCAAAACTCGGTATTAAATATGTTGAGGAGGATCCGTATCTTGTAATGTTCAGAGAGGTTTCTCCGAAGGTTTGCGAGGAAGGATATAAGTTAGTTCCCTGTGCATCTGTATATAACCGCTGTGAATGGAACCATATGGATTTATTGGAGTACTTTAAAGAGCTTGCTTCAGATGAACAGATTTCAGGATATGTTTCCGCACCGTGGTGTGACACACTTCCGACTGAAAGATCAAAAATGTTCTACGAAGAAACATTCAGATTCTTCAGGGAAGCAAGAGATAAATTCTATAATTAATAAAAAATGCACCTTTAAAAGCGTTTTGCTTTTAAAGGTGCATTTTCTATACTATTTCAATTCCCATAGCCTTAATTTTCTTAAGCAAAGGCTCGTCCGGGGAAGCATCTGTAACAATGCGGTCCGCCACCGACAAATCGGAAATCTTGGCGAATGCGTTGTTGCATATTTTAGAATTATCGGCTGCAATTATCCTAAGGTCGCTCTGCTCAATCATTGCACGGTCAAGCATAACTTCTTTGTCATAATATGTGGTAAATCCGTGCTTTATATCTACCCCGTCAACAGAAAGAATAAGCTTTTCAGCGTGGTAATTTTTAAGCTGTGCAATGGCATCGCTGCCATAGGAAAACTGATATTTTGTATTGATGCTGCCGCCCACCAAAACAACATTATAGTTAGGATTTCCCGATGCTTCAAGTGCGATTGCGATTGAGTTTGTAACAATATTGATATTATAATCCACAGGAAACTTTCTGAAAGTAAGCAGTGTAGTTGTGCCCGAATTAATCATAATTGTGTCATTAGGCTCAATCATATCGGCAATTTTTTGTGCAATTTCCACCTTGGCAGTGTGGTTGGTTTCCAGCCTTTGTGTCATATTCATACTGTAATAGGGCTTGTATGAGCTTACTGCCCCGCCGTGAACCCTTGAAAGAAGCCCCTTGGACTCCATATCGGCAAGATAATTTCGCACTGTAACCTCAGATACGTCCAGCTTTTCGCTAAGCTCCGTAACTTTTACCGAGCCGTTGGTTTTTAATAAATCAAGAATCAGTTGTTTTCTGTTATCAGTAGACATTTATAAGCCTCCCGAAATATAAACTTCATATTAACAGTTTAACACAGAAAAAAGCTTTTGTCAAAAGCTTTCAAAAGCGTTATATAATGCAAAAAAACATAAAAAAAACGAAAGTTTTTATTGACTTTTAGGGGGCATTATTATATCATATAAAATAAGAAAACTATGTATAGGAGAGTGAGTAAAAATGTACAAAGGACTCAATATAAAGCCGCCTTTCTTCGAGGTTGGACCGAAAGCGTTTTTGTACGGCGAGAAGATGCTCGCATTGGCAAAGGTAATCGATAAGACTGCTATGAAATACGATTTAGACGTAATTGTAACACCGCAGTATACCGATATAAAGCTTCTTGCAGATAACACAGAAAGAATTCTGGTATTTGCACAGCATATGGACTACCTTACACCCGGCCGTGGTCTTGGTAGTGTTCTTCCCGAATCTGTTAAGGCTGCAGGTGCAGTGGGCGTTATGCTTAACCACGCTGAAAAGCCCCTTACATTGGAAGAAATCGAGAAGACAATCGCTCGTGCCGATGAAGTAGGTCTGGGAACAATCGTTTGTGCTGATACTGTTGAAGATGTTAAGAAGATTGCAAAGATGGGTCCCAACCTTATCGTTGCAGAGCCTACTGACCTTATCGGTACAGGACAGACAAGTGACAGCAACTACGTAATCGAAACAATCAAGACAGTTAACGAAATCAACCCCGACATCATGGTGCTTCAGGGTGCAGGTATTTCCAATGGTCAGGACGTTTATAATACAATCAAGCTTGGTGCACAGGCAACAGGAACAACAAGCGGTATTATGAAGTCTGACAGACCTTATGAAATGGTAGAGGAGATGCTCTACAATCTTCGTAAGGCATGGGATGAGTTACACTAAAAGGTCTGAAAAGCAGCACTTAAAAAACAAGTAAAGGACTACATAACTATGAAAAAAGAAGCTTTGGAAATGGCTAAACAGGCCTATATAACAGAAAGCGAATGTATTGCCGAAATGGCAAATTACTTTGATGAGGAAGCTTACGGCAAGGCGGTAGAGCTTCTTAAGAACGCTCCCCGTATCGGCACAAGCGGATGCGGACACAGCGGTATCATCTGTCAGCACTTCTCTCATCTTTTGTGCTGCATAGAGCAGCCCTCAAGATTCATTTCCCCCGCAGAAGGTCCTCACGGAGCAACAGGCTTTTTGCAGGAAGGTGATGTAATGGTATTTGCATCACGAGGCGGAAAGACGAAGGAGCTTATGGTGCTGGTGGATATCTGTAAGAAAAAGGGAGTTAAGATTATCACAATTACTGAAAATCTTGAATCTCCGCTTGCAGAAGCAGCAGATGTTGTTTTGAAGCAGTATGTAAATCGTGAAACGGACAAGTACAACTGTCAGGGAACAACGTCATCAACATCGCTTGCAGTAATTTTCCACGTACTGCAGACAATGCTTATTGAAGAAACCGGATTTTTGAACGAGCAGTTTGCTCTTGTTCACCCCGGCGGAGCAGTAGGCGAACGCTTGAACAAATAATTTAATTAAAAAATATTATAAATTTTTAGGAGGATTTTATCATGGAATTTAAAGTATTTCAAAAGGAAGTTGAACTTCAGTCAAGAGGTTGGATCCCCACTTTCCACGACATTTCTAAGGAAGTAAAGGAAATCGTAGAGGCATCCGGTATTAAGAACGGTACAGTTTCAATCGTATCTCACCATACAACATGTTCTGTTATGGTTCAGGAGTGCTCACACGACATCGATTCTTTCGATCTCGAATTCCTTCAGCACGACCTTCTCGATATTATGAGAAAGATGATCCCCGACTTCGCAGAGGAGCATCAGTACCGTCATCCCGGTCCTATCCATGCTCAGTACGGCAGATGGGTTAACGAGCCCGGCGACTACTCCAGCATGAACACAGCCGGTCACCTTCGTAGCTACTTCTTCGGCAGAAGCGAAACAATGACAATCAAAGACGGCGTTGTAGACGGCGGTCAGTTTGCTCACGTTTACTTCATCGACTGGGATCACGTTATCGCAAGAAGAAGACAGGTTAACATCACTGTTATGGGTACAACAGAGGCTGTTGAAGACAGAAAGTGGAATGACGGTAACGTTATCGATACACGTCATAAGTTCACTGATGAAGAAAAGGCTTACGACGTACACTACGACCTTCAGCAGAAGAGATAAGTTATGAATCTTTTAGGTGCTGATTTTGGAACAACCTCCGTTAAGGCAGTGCTTTTTGATGAAAAGCTTAATGAGCTTGCTGAATCTACGGAGGATTATACAGTAAAAACCAGCGGAAACATAGTAGAGCTTGAGGCTGAAAAGTATTGGGAGCTTCTTAAAAATGCTATTGCTAACACAAGCAAGGAGCATAAAATAGATGCTCTTGCAATTGATACTCAGTGCGAAACCCTTATCTTAACCGATGATGACGGAAATCCCGTGCGTAATGCTATCGTATGGCTTGATAACCGTGCGGAGGAAGAGGCAAAGGAGATTGAAGCACACTTTGGCAGAAAAAAGGTTTATGAGGTTACAGGTCAGCCTGAAATTACTGCCACATGGCCTGCAAGTAAGCTCTTATGGGTTAAGAAAAACGAGCCGGAGGTTTGGGCAAAAACAAAGAAGATTTTCCTTTTGGAGGATTACCTTCTTTATAAGCTCACCGGTAAGTTTGTAACTGAGAAGACTCTTCAGTCCTCGACCATTTATTTCGACATAAATAACTCGTGCTACTGGGACGAAATGCTCGATTTTATCGGGGTAGAAAAATCCCAGCTTCCGCACCTTTTGGGAAGCGGAGAATACGTAGGAGAATATGAGGGGATTAAGGTTATTACCTCGGCTATGGATCAGGTTGCAGGGGCAATCGGTGCGGGCGTTATTGAAAAAGGCGTTTGCAGCGTTATGACCGGCACAACGATGGCAATTTATTTGCCCACTGATTCTGTTCCGCCGTATGCGGAAGATAGCTTTGTTCCCTGCCATTACAGCTTTGACGGCAGCTACGCACTCCTTTCGTGGAGTCCTACTGCAGGTATGGCGTTAAAGTGGTTTAAAGAAGCCTTTCTTAAAGAGGTGTCTTTCCGTGAACTTGATGAAATGGCAGAGAAGGTCAGCATAGGAAGTGACGGCGTCACATTCCTGCCGTATCTTTGCGGTTCGACCATGCCCAAGTATAATCCTGATGCGAGGGGCAGCTTTACGGGGCTTACTCCCGAACATACTCCCGCACACTTTGTACGCAGTATTATGGAATCGGTTGCTTGTATGCTCAAGAGCAATCTTGACTACCTCAAAACCGATGTTGAAGAAATCCGTGTCATGGGCGGTGGAGCAAAGAGTCCGCTTTGGTGCAGAATGAAAGCAGACATCACAAAGAAGCGTTTAATCACTCTTAAGAACAAAGAAACTGCTTGCCTTGGCTCTGCAATCCTTGCAGGTGTCGGGGCAGGGGCATATGCTTCTGTGAAAGATGCGTGCAGTATGATACAGACTGACAAGGTCTATACTCCCCAGGGTGATGATTACACTGAAGTGTATAATAACTTTGTTAAATATGACACTGTTTTAAATGTTAAAGCACATAATTAGATTAGAGGCGACAAGATTTGATTTATATCTTAGATACAGCGGATATTGAAGAAATCCGCTACTGTAATGAATTTTACCCCGTGGCGGGTGTTACAACTAACCCTACCATTATTTCAAAGGAACGCGAGGATTTCTGGAAGATTATCAATGAAATCAGAGAAATTATCGGTCCTGAAAAAATGTTTCACGTTCAGACAACCCAGAAAAAGGCTGAGGATATTGTAGAGGAGGCAAAACTCCTGAAAGAAAGAATCGGCGGAGAGTTTTATGTTAAAATTCCTATTTGCGAGGAAGGGCTCAAGGCAACAATGCAGCTTAAGAACTGGGGAATAGGTGTTACTATGACAGCTATTTTCACTCCTGCACAGGCACTTATCGCAGCAAAAGCAGGGGCGAGCTTTGTAGCACCCTATGTAAACAGGCTTGATAACATCATCGCCGATGGATGTGAGGTCGTGGGCGAAATTACAAAGCAGCTTAACCTTTATAATCTTAATTGTAAGGTGCTTGCGGCAAGCTTTAAAACGGCAGAGCAGGTGCATAAATGTGCTTCTGCAGGTTGTCACAGTGTAACCGTTTCTCCCAACATTCTCAAGGCTCTTATTTCTAATCCTATGACAGATGTAGCCGTTGCTACATTTGAAAGAGACTGGGAAAATGTGTATGGAGATAAAACAATACTTGAATTTTAAAGGGCCTGAAAAAAGTCCAGACCGCAAAAAGGCACGAAATATATATAGTGTAATAAATATATTTGTCGTATATTAGATTATAGATGATGAAAAATCTCATAAATTCGATTTTTCTAAGATTTTAAGCCTTTTTGCTACGAACAAACTTC
>JAZLEL010000023.1:0-4165 GCA_045615265.1 Clostridia bacterium
CTGGCAAATCTCTCGAATAGTTTATAGCCTCTTCTATTCCAAGTTGATACGATGGTTTATTCACATCGTTTTGTTCAAGCTTTTTAAAGATTTCCTTAGCGCGAGCCGTTACCTCACTGGGAATTCCCGCAAGTGCGGCAACCTCTATACCATAGCTGCCATCAGCACCGCCGCGTATAATCTTTCTTAAAAATGTAATATCATCGCCACGTTTTTTTACAGCTATGCAATAATTTTTTATTCCGCCTATTCTGTTTTCAAGCTCTGTAAGCTCGTGATAATGCGTAGAAAACAACGTTCTTGCGCCAATTTTATTTGTATCGCAAATATATTCTGCAACCGCCCACGCAATCGATAGTCCGTCATAGGTGCTTGTACCTCTGCCGATTTCATCGAAAATGCAAAGACTTTTCTTTGTCGCATTTTTAAGAATATAGCTGACCTCATTCATCTCCAGCATAAAGGTACTCTGTCCCGATGCAAGGTCGTCTGACGCACCTATTCTGGTGAATATTTTATCTATAATACCGCATTCAACACTTTTTGCAGGAACAAAAGAACCAATCTGTGCCATAAGTGCAATAAGTGCCGTCTGCCTCATATACGTTGATTTACCTGCCATATTAGGCCCTGTAATAACCACCATACGGTTGTCCGCACAATCGAGAATTGTGTCATTCGGAACAAAAAGACTGTGCGAGAGGACCTTTTCAACAACAGGGTGTCTGCCCTCACGTATTACCAGCTTGTCGGAAAGATTAACCTCGGGCTTTGTATAGGAGTTTTTAACTGCCGCCTCAGAAAGAGAACAAAGAACGTCCGTTACTGCGATAGCATGGGCGGTTTTTTCAATCCTTTCCATATGCTCGCAGATTTGTTCACGGATTTTCTGGAATTCTTCATACTCAAGCTGGACAAGCTTCTCACTCGCACCTAAAACGGTGCTTTCGATCTCCTTAAGCTCTGCGGTAATAAAGCGTTCGCCGTTTGTAAGTGTCTGCTTGCGGACATAATCGTCAGGAACTTTTGAAAGCTGGGAGGAAGAAACCTCAATAAAGTAACCGAAAACCTTGTTAAATTTAACTTTCAGGTTTTTTATGCCTGTTCTTTCACGCTCTCTTGCCTCAAGCTCTGCTATGAAGTTTGACCCACCACGTGTGATATCACGCAAGCGGTCAATTTCCTCTAAAAATCCGTCACGTATAATATTTCCGTCACGGAGTGAAATGGGCGGCTCAGGATTAATGGCACGCTCAAGCAAATCTGTTAAATCGTCAAGTGTGTCAAGATTTGCCGCCTGCACGCTGAGGATTGTACTGCGTGCCTTGCACAGAATTTTTGACAGGAAGGGAAGACGTGAAAACGATGCACAAAGCGATGCAAGGTCACGTGCATTTGCCGTACCGACTGACACACGGCTCATAAGACGCTCAATATCGTTCACCCCTGTCAGTGCCTCTCCCAAATCCTCACGCAGAGAGATTGAAGACACAAGCTCCTCAACACCGCACAGGCGGTTATTTATCGAGGCAGCATTTACAAGGGGGCGTAAAATCCATTGCTTGAGCATTCTTGTGCCCATAGAGGTTTTCGTGTGGTCAAGCACCCAGAAAAGACTTCCTCGTTTGGATTTGTCACGCATTGTTTCAACAAGCTCAAGATTTCTCACCGTTGCGGCATCAAGGTCCACAAATTCCTGTGATGTATAGAGGTTAATTGTGTGAATGTGTGCCATTTTAGCCTTCTGCGTTTCAAGTATGTACTCGATTATTGCCGTTACTGCAATACGCAAAAGCTTTTCTGAAATATCACTGCTGTTTTTAAGTTGTGATGCCAAAAGCTCTCTCGATGCCTTGTCCGCCTCCTCATAATCATAAGTGAAGGTGAGTGCATCGGTACGGCTTTCTATATATTCTGTTATTTTCTTGTTTTCGTAAGAGTTTCCGCCCAGCGCAATTTCGACAGGGGAGAAGCGCGCAAGCTCATTTATAAGCTTGTCGCAGGAAACATCATCGTAAAGGGTTGTCCCCAAAAGCTCGCCTGTTGAAATATCTACAAATGCCACGCCGCAGTCATTTCTAATGCGGCAGATGCACGCCATATAATTGGTTTTTCTGGAGTTAAGGAGGGAATCGTCCAAAATTGTACCTGGGGTAACAATGCGGATAATATCACGCTTTACAATTCCTTTAACAGCCTTGGGGTCCTCCATCTGCTCGCAGATGGCAACCTTGTGTCCCTTTGCAACAAGTCTTGCAATATATGTGTCAGCAGCATGAAAGGGAACGCCGCACATCGGGGCACGCTCCTCCTGTCCGCAGTCACGACCCGTAAGGGTGATTTCAAGGTCTTTGGAGGCAATTATCGCATCCTCAAAAAACATTTCATAAAAATCGCCCAGACGAAACATCAGTATTGTGTCAGGACACGTCTTTTTTATTTGCATATACTGTTGCATCATAGGGGTAAGCTCTGCCAAGTGGACTCCTCCTTTGCCTTTGTTAAAAATTTATCTTTTAGTGGCAATCTCCGCCGCAGCTTGAACAGTTACCGCTGCAGCCGCCGGGCATTTTGCCTGTAATGTGGAATGAAAGGATATTGTTCATCTGGTCGATTACCGCCTGAAAAGTTCTCTGTGCATTGATATATGCAGTTATAGTGTCGTTAGTAGTCATCTTAGTGTATGCTTCTTCAAGCTCCTCGCGGATTTCGGTAATTCTTTCCTCGGAGACATCGCCCTTTTGAATTTCTGCGCCAAGGCGTGAACGAACTTCGCTGTATTCTTTAAGAAGGGCAAGAGCCTCCTCATCATTTTCCTGATTAAGCTCAGCCTGTTTAAGCTCTTTGTATTCTTTGCTTTCAATTATTGCTTCTCCAAGCTCGCGTGCTTTTTCAAAAATTTCTGCCATTTTGTTTTACCATCCTTTTAAAATTTATTTTTATGGATATTCTGCAGTGTTTAAACCTGCTCGCCATAGAGTATCCACGTCTGTGCTTTTGTGATTTTAACATCTACAAATTGTCCCATGAGGGCTTCATCGCCCTTAAAATTCACGATTTTATTTGCGTAGTTTCTGCCTGTAAGCATACCTGTATCGGTCTTGCTGGCTCCCTCGACAAGCACCTTTTCAATATTTCCCTCGTGCCTTAAGTTGAGTCGGTAGCTTATATCGTTTTGCTCCTTAAGAAGCCTTTGGAAGCGGGCATCTATTTCTTCTTTTGAGGAAACATTTTCCCAAAGCGAAGCCTTTGTCCCATCTCTTTTTGAATAGATAAATGAGAAAATCGAGTCAAACCCTACCTCTTTCAAAATGGAAAGAGTATCCTCAAAATCATCCTCGGTTTCCGTAGGAAAGCCCACGATTATATCCGTGGTTAATGCGATGTCTGGCATAAGCTCTTTTGCCAGGCGGACAATTTCCATATATTTTTTCCTGTCATAGTGCCTGTTCATATCTGAAAGCACCTTGTCGCTGCCTGATTGCAGCGGAAGGTGGAGCTGATTGCATATTTTTTCTTCTTCTGCCATAGCGTGGAGAAGACTTTTAGAAATATCCTTGGGGTGGCTGGACATAAAGCGGACTCTTTCAATTCCCTCTATACGGCACACCTTTCTAAGAAGCTTTGCAAAAGCGTCCTCCGCGCCTTGGTCCTTGCCGTAGGAATTTACGTTTTGCCCTAAAAGCATTACCTCGCGCACTCCGTTTTTGGAAAGCAGGGATATTTCTTCTAAAATATCCTCTTCCTTTCGGCTTCTTTCCCGGCCCCTTACATAAGGGACAATGCAGTAAGAACAAAAATTGTTGCAGCCGTACATAACAGACACAAACGCCTTTGCACCGCCGTCATAGTTTACCCTGATTCCCTCTGCAATAACGCCATCTCCTGAAATGTCCAAAACCCTCTCGTTATGCTCGATAACCTCTAAAAGAAGAGTGGGGAATTTCCACAACACATGCGTGCCGAAAATCAAATCCACGTGGCGGTACTTTGATTTAACACGCTTTGCAATATGCTCCTGCTGCACCATACAGCCGCAAATGCCTATAATAAGGTGCGGCTTTCTCGCCTTAAGATGCTTAAGAGCACCTAGATTCCCGTAAACACGCTCGTGTGCGTTTTCACGTATGGCACAGGTGTTAAAGATTATAACATCTGCCTTTTC
>JAZLEL010000024.1:0-4343 GCA_045615265.1 Clostridia bacterium
ATTGGTAATAAGATATTCAGGACAACCTCCCACTTTGCCGGAGAGGAAATATCCTTAAGAGACAGAGTAAATAACATCATAAGCCGTGAAGTTTCTTAAATAACTTCGGTGATTTATCTGGATAACGGCTGTGTTATGTGGTATAATTACTATAGCATTTACACAGCCGTTTCCCTTAAGAGAAAGGAGAATTTAAATGGCAAAAAGAGAAACGGTATGGATAGCAAATTTATATCTAAGGTTATCCAAAGAAGATAAGCGTTCAGCAAATGCAGAAAGCATAAGCATAGAAACTCAAAGAATGAAAACAACGAATTTCGCCAAGCAAAATTCTATCATAATTCGCAAAGAATTCGTGGATGATGGTGAATCAGGAGTGTTCTTTGAAAGACCTGAATTTCAGGCAATGATGAGAGATGTCGAAGAAGGAAATGCCAACTGCATAATTGTAAAAGATTTATCAAGGCTTGGCAGAAATGATGTTCAGGCAAATCTATATTACGAGGACATTTTCATAGCAAGAGGCATTCGGTTTATTGCAATAGATGACGGCGTTGATACATACATAAATGGTTATCAGCAAATTGCAACCTTTAAGAATATGTATAATGCAATGTATCCAAGAGACATATCCGAAAAGACAAGGTCAGCATACAAAACCAAATCGGAATCAGGTTGGTTCCTTGGCAGTAAAGCACCATACGGATACAAAAAGGACCCGAAGGACAAGCATCATCTTATAATTGATGAAGAGGTTGCACATATTGTAAGACATATCTTCGACTTAGCAAAGCAAGGCTATGGAAAAAGGAAAATAACCAAAATACTTCACGAAGAAAAAGTCCCTACTCCTGCCGCCTATGCAAAAGCTCAGGGAATGAATCATTACTCTGCCATGACCGCACACAATGATGAGTGTTATTGGTGTGATGATACTGTGGGCGATATGCTTATAAACGAAGTTTACATAGGCAATATGGTAAACCACAGAAAAGAAAAGCCTTTTAAGTCAAAGAAGTTCAGAGATGTTCCAAAGGATGAATGGATTGTAGTAGAAAACACCCATGAGCCAATAATTGCTAAGCAGACTTTTGATGAAGTACAAAAATTGCTTGAAAGTCGGTCAAGAGAAACCAAAACAGGTGAAACACAAATCTTTGCTAAGATAATAAAATGTATGGATTGTAAAAAAGCCTTGGTGTTCTCCAATGCAACCAAGTCTTATGTATGCAACACCTATAACTTAAAGGGTAAGCAATACTGCCCATCACATTACATAAGGTATGACGAGTTATATGGTGTAGTCCTTGCAGACATATATACAAAGACAGTCTTATTAGAAACCGACAGAGATGCCCTATACAAAGCGGCACTTAAATGCAACGAGCAAAAGATTATGGCTGAGACCAAAGACAATCAACGAAAGCTTGCAAAGGCCAACAAGCGAATTGCCGAGCTTGAACTCCTGATTAAAAAGACCTATGAAAATTCCGTCTTAGGAAATTTATCAAGCGAGAGAATGGCATCGCTTCTTGCAGGATACGAAGAAGAACAAGCAGAATTAAAAGCCGAAGCATCAAGAATAGAAGGTGAGCTTAACGAATACCACAAGTCGAAGGATAATGCCATAGACTTTGTAAACTTAATTGAAAAGTATATTGGAATTAAAGAACTCAACTACGAGATTCTCCATGAGCTTATAGACAGAATAGAAGTCGGTGAAAAGTATGAATACCAAGGCGAAACTTATCAGGATATAAATATTTATTATAAGTTTGTTGGAACTGTAGAGTTTAACAGCGAACTGAATATAGAAAAAGCAGGTTAACAGGGAACTCCCTTAAAAAGAGTAACAATCCTGTTACCTGCACCAAAAAAAGAAAGATATCCCATTTGGGGTGTCTTTCTTTTTTTCATACACCATTACGGAGCAAAGGGAAGCTTGCTCCGTTTTTCTTCGCCTAAAAACAGAGCAAGCTTCCCCACTCAAACTTATTAAAAACTTATGTATTTTTTCACTTAAAACAATATTATGATAAACTGTGAAACAAGCACAACAGCGATAAGTGCAATGGGATAAGTAGCAGCATAAGCCGCTGCAACATCCTCTGTGCCTGCTACGTTTATAAGTGTACCGAGTGCAGGTGTACTTGTCATACCGCCGGTAATCGAACCAAGGTTATTAAGCAAACTAAGCTTTAAAACATACTTTGCAAACAAATATCCGATTATTAAAGGGAAAATAGTCATAATAATGCCATAAACAAAATACATTGGGTCAAAGTTTGCTACAAACTCTGCACCGCCGGGAATTCCGGCACCAACAAGGAAAAGCACAAGCCCCAATTCTCTGAAAAGTTTAAGTGTGCTTTGATTAGGCATAATGCTTATGCGACCTATTCTTCCAAAATGACCGAGAATTAAACTCATAAGCAAGCAACCGCCTGTTGTAGTAAGTGAAAAACAGGTTCCTGTCAAGCCTTCAGCAGAAAGGGGTATTTTAACCTGACCGATAATTGTACCAAGAATTGCAGCAAGAGAAAACCCAGCTATTCCCATATGGTCAATTTCAAATAACTTACGCTTTGTTTTTTCTTCCTTGCTTTCTGATTTAATAGCAATTTTTGCACGTTCTTCTTCCATATTAGCCTTTGTTAATTTAGGGATAATCTGAACAAAAAGAACAACACCAACTACGCCAAAGATATATGCAATACCATGTCCTACTGAAACAAGACCTGTAAATTCTTCTGCAACAGTTGCTTTAGCAGCGGAAAATGCAGGAGTTGATGTAAGTGCACCTGAAAGGAGTCCTACAATCATTGCTACAAAGCCATCCTGACTTTCAATAGTAGCACCGTAGCCAAATATTTTACTTGCATATATACAGCCAATAGCAGCAACACCGCCGGCAAGTATAATGATCAAACCTAAAAGCACATAAGACTTAAAGTTTTTCTTGAAATTGCCGAAGAACTTTGGACCGGCAATATAGCCTACTGATGTTACAAAAAGAATAAGTCCTAAACTCTCAATTATTGAAAGACCGCTTGAAAAATCATAAGGGTTTGATGAAGCAGCAAACAAAAGGTCTCCTGCTTCATTTACAGTAAAGAACAGTGCACCAAAGAACAATGCTATAATGAAAACACCTGCATCGCCCAATGAGATACCCTTGATTGTTATTCTTCCAAGAAGATAACCTAAAAGGAGCACACTGAAAATAACAAATAACAATGTGTAAATATTGCTGATTGAAATAATTCCGCCCAATAAACTCATTTTTAATATCCCCTGTCTATATGTTTTTCTGTTTAGTATAATTCGGCAACAATATTGGCGAAACCTTCTTGGTATCTATGCCTGCATCCGAAATTTCCTTTTCAAACTTCTCAATATGTGAAAGTGTAAGCTTTCCAACCTTGACATCTTTCGCCTTGGCAGCTGCATTTTTACCTGCACTTCTGCCGAATACGATGATATCAAGAAGTGAGTTACCCATAAGTCTGTTTTTGCCGTGGATTCCGCCTACTGCTTCACCTGCTACAAAGAGGTTTTCAACATTAGTTGTCATACAGTCGGAGTTTATATCAAGCCCGCCGTTCTGATAATGAAGTGTGGGGTAAACCAAAATAGGCTCCTTGCGGATATCAATACCGTATTTTTCAAACATTCTCCACATAGCCGGAATTCTCTTCATAATAGTACCCTCGCCACCGATTTTTTCAATCATAGGTGTATCGAGCCATACGCCCTTTCCGTTTCCGGTATCAACGCCGTTATCTCTTTCGGAACATTCACGGATAATGGATGCCGCTGCAACGTCACGGGTTTCAAGAGGATGCATAAATACCTCACCGTTTTCATTTACAAGCTTTGCACCTAACGAACGTACCTTTTCTGTAACAAGTGCACCGAAAATCTGTTCAGGATAAGCAACACCTGTGGGGTGATACTGAAGTGTTTCGGCATAGAGAAGCTTTGCACCAACGCGGTATCCGAGAACAAGACCGTCTGCCGTTGCACCATAATGGTTTGATGTCGGGAATCCCTGATAGTGCATACGACCTGCACCGCCTGTTGAGATAATAACTGTCTTTGCCTTTGCAACAAGCAGTTCTTTGGTTTCCATATTCATAAGCACAGCACCTGCTGCATTGCCGTTTTCGTCAAGGATAAGCTCAATTGCTGCGGTGAAATCAACAACAGGAATGTTGCGGTTTAAAACCTCGTCACGAAGAGTTCTCATAATTTCTGCACCGGAGTAATCCTTTGCAGCGTGCATTCTTTTTCTTGAAGTTCCGCCACCAAGTCGGAGGCCAAGCGGTCTTAGGAAGACAAGC
>JAZLEL010000025.1:0-26126 GCA_045615265.1 Clostridia bacterium
TGAATATGTGCTGGTGTAGCTCAATTGGCAGAGCAGCTGATTTGTAATCAGCAGGTTGCGGGTTCGAGTCCCATCACCAGCTCCAGGGAGAGTTCCCGAGCGGCCAAAGGGGGCAGACTGTAAATCTGTTGTCACTGACTTCGATGGTTCGAATCCATCCTCTCCCACCAACAAAAAAGCATCGTCAATAGACGGTGCTTTTTTGTTGGTGCTTGATATTGGAGGATTCGAACAGCACGGCGGCGAAGCCGTAAAAAACGATCCGGTGAATCGTTTTTTAGTGCGCGGCTCGCGAATCCTTCTCGGATACATCTTTTTCTAAAGGAATAGCTATACGATAGTGCTTTTCTTGTGGTGCATAGAAACGGAGGATTCGAACGAGCGGTAGTGAATGACAGTCCGGTGGACTGTCAGAGCCGCGAGATGGCTTTTCCGCAGAAAAGCGAATCCATCCTGCAAAAAAGGTACAGCTCCTTACGAACTGCACCTTTTTACTATCTTCTCATTCTTCTTTTTCTTTTTAATTTGCGTTTTCCAGAGGATACCACCATAAAAATTGCCACAACTGCAAGAAATGCCATCATCACATATGAAAATGCAGAGATGTTGTTACTCTTGACCTGAGTCCACATTTCAAGCACTGCCTGATTTCTTTCACCGAAATCCTCCATAATTCCGCAGCGTGCCACCTCATCAGGCGAGGGATACTGCGTCATCAGCTGACGGCCCAGAGTGTTTGTACGAATTATTGCCTTGCCCTCCGCTGTATACTTATCGTCAGAAAGCGTTCCCTCAAAAAAGTAGGATAGGTCATATTGGTATTTCCCGTCCTCTTCCTCATAGTTTTCACGCACAAGGTCAAAAATTTCATCGCCTGCAATGGCACTTGTGTACCCGATATAGTCCATATTCATAACTGCTATCTCAGGTCTGCACAGAAAGTCTACAAAGTCCTGTGCAAGAGTCTTGTTTGCACCCTTCGGCATTACCCAACCGTCAAACCAAACGGTGCTGCCCTCATCAGGAATGACGAAGCAAAGCTCCTTATCATCCTCTTCCTCTGCGAGGTCCATTGCATAAACGGCATCGCCGCTCCACGCAAGGTTGGCATCTATTTTCCCCGATACAATATCTGTTTTTCCCGAATCGACTTCAAATCCGTAGATATTTCTCTTCATATCGGAAAGAGCTTCCCTTACCTTATCAATATTTTCATCCTTAGTGTCATTTGCAACATCGTTTACGATTTTTTGAAGCTCCGTTGCGGAAATTTCGCCCTTGGCATATTTACTGTTTGCATCTTTAAGCTTTTTCTGATTGACATAGAGAGAGCCTATAACATACGCATCTCGCGAAACGTCCTTACAGGTGACACGGTTTTTGTAATTAGTATTCCAAAAGAGGTCCCATGTGGAGGCATCTTTCTTTTCTATCATTTCGGGGTTATATAAAAACCCTACCGTTCCCCACATATACGCAACCGCATAATCTGTCCAGCCGTTCTTTTCAAACAGGTCTGAGATATAGGGCGAAACGTATTTTGTGTAATTGGGCATCTTGGATATATCAAACGTTTCAACAGAAATATTACTGTCACTGCCCGTCTTAGTTGCGGCAATCATCTTTTGTATTACATAGTCCGAAGGACATACAAGGTCGTAGGCGGTTTTTCCTGTGCGGAGCGTATTAAGCATAGTTTCGTTTGTTTCAAACGTGTCGTACTGCACCCGCACATTTTTCCCTGTACGCTTTTTATAGTCCTTTTCCCAAAGCTCGATTACAGAATCCGCTATCTTTGCACCGTCGTCGTCTTTTCCTTCATTTATATAGTCCTGCCAGTTGTATACCCTCAGCACCTCTTCCTCCGCAAAAGACGGTGGCATAAAAGAAAGGCACAGGAGCATACATAACAAAAATGCACTAAATCTTTTCATTATCTTTTTTCTCCCCGGAACTTTTTACATTCACAATAATAAGTATTACAAGAGCAATCAGCGTGATAACCGTCGTCAAAGCACGCAGTGACGGGGGCAGTGTGCCCTTTTTACTTGTAACGCCGTACACATATGTGCTGAGTGTCTGAAACGCCGTATCCCTTGTAAACGCCGTTATAATATAGTCATCAAGGCTCAGAGTGATTGATAAAATAAATCCTGAAAATATTCCCGGCATAATTTCAGGAATAACAATTGAGCGAAGCGCTCTCTTGGGAGTTGCACCCAAATCAAGTGCAGCCTCGTAAATATTGGGGTCCATCTGCATAAGCTTAGGCCGAACCGACAAAACCACAAACGGAATTGTCAAAACAACATGACCTATAAGAAGCGTAATAAAGTTAAATGATATCCCAAAGAATACAAAGAGAATTGTAAGGGACAACGCCGTAACTATTTCTGCATTTATAACAGGGATATTGCTGATTCCTTCAAGTGCTGCTTTGGTACGTTTGCCTGAATAAAATATACCTATTGCACCCAATGTACCTAAAACGGTTGAAACAACCGCAGAGGATATTGCAACCAAAAAGGTGTTTCCGAATGCCTGCATAATCTCTGCATCCTTAAAAAGTGCACTGTAAAGATGCAGGCTGAAGCCGTCCCATTTACCGATGATTTTTGTATCAGTAAAGCTGAACACAATAAGAAGCAGTATCGGGGCATACATCACAAAAAGCAGTATATACACATAAAATCTGCACAGGAAATCAGTTAATGAAAATTTCTTTTTCATTACCACAGACCCCCTCTCGCATCTTCCTGTGGCTCGGTATCTGTGCAAAGTGAGCCGAAGACCATTATAGCAAGCATGATAAGGGCAACAAGGCTTCCTATATGCCAAAGTCCCTGATCAAAATAAAGCTGAATGCTGTTTCCGATAAGGGAAATTTTTCTCTCTCCCATAACATCACTTATTACGTAGCTGCTCATAGTGGGCATAAATACCATTGTTGCAGCGGAAATAATTCCCGGCATTGTCATTGGAAGCACAGTTAAAAAGAATGTCTGCACCTTGTTTGCACCAAGGTCATACGATGCCTCTATCAAGCTGAGATTCATTTTCGTCATAGTCGTGTAAAGGGGCAGAATAACAAACGGCAGATAGTTATACACCATACCTATCATCGTTGCCGCATAAGGATGCTCTCCGCCCGAAATGCCTATTGCGAAAAGAAGGTCCCTCGTTGCTGCGGTTCTGAGCACGAAGTTAATCCACATAGGCATTACAAAAAGCAGCACCGTTGCTTTGCTGAAGCCAAGCTCCTTTTTCGCCAGCATATATGCTGCCGGATAGCCTAATAACAGGCACACTGCCGTATTCGCCATACCTATAAAAATGCTGAACATCAATGTATTTATGTTATGTCCGCCCGAAAAGAAAGTGCGGAAGTTATCCAGCGTCAGCTTTCCGCTCTCGTCAGTAAAGGCATAAGCCACGATAAGAAAAAGCGGAATTACGACAAACAGAATCATAAATACTGCATAAGGCAGGGCGAGAGTTTTTCTGGAAAAAAGATTATTTTTTCGCATACTTCTTCGCCTCTCCCTTCAAAGTAAGCTTAATATCCTGCGGTTTTACATTAAGACCGACAAGGTCGTTTTCATCATATGTATATTCCGTATCAAGAACGAAATCCTCATCCTGGGGTGTGCGGATTGTAAGCTGATAATGGTCGCCCTTGTATATAATGGAAACAATTTCTCCGCGGACAATGCCCGATTCATCATCATCAAGGATTTCAATGTCCTTAAGTCCGATTTCCGCTTTAACATCGGCATCTTCAAAATCATAACGGACTCCGTCAGGACCTACAACATAGCCCTCGCTGTCTAATATTCCGCCGGGAACTAAAGATGCAATGTCACACTCGAACGCACATTCGGATATAACAACACGGTTATTTTTGTCAATATATGCATCGTTGTAAATATTGGCAGTAAGCTCCTTTTTCATAATATGGATACCGTCAGGCTCAATATCAAATCCGTACATTTTATCTGTTTCAAGGTTTCTTGTATCAACAATTACAAGCTCGTTTCTACCAACCATCATAATATATTCATAATGGATACCCTTGAAAATTTTGCTGACGATTTTTCCCTTTGCCATTCCCTTATCCTCGGAGGTTATGTGAACATCTTCAGGTCTGATTACAACATCTACCTTTTCGTTTTTGGGGAATTCGTCTACGCAGTCAAACACATTATTTATAAATCTTACCTTTTTATCGCCTGTAACTGTACCGCTGTAAATATTACTTTCGCCGATAAAGTTTGCAACAAAGGCATTATTAGGCTCGTTATAAATATCCTCAGGTGTGCCAACCTGCTGAATCATACCGTCTTTCATAACGACAACAGTATCAGAAAGGGTAAGTGCCTCCTCCTGATCGTGGGTAACATATATGAATGTTATGCCGAGCTTTTTGTGCATTTCCTTAAGCTCAAGCTGCATATCCTTTCTCATTTTAAGGTCGAGTGCACCGAGCGGCTCATCAAGAAGAAGTATTTCAGGCTCGTTTACAATAGCACGGGCGATTGCAATTCGCTGTTGCTGACCTCCCGAAAGGGTGGAGATGTCACGTGCCTCATATTCCTCAAGGTCTACTATTCTGAGTGCATTTTTAACCTTTTTATCAATTTCCTCCGTGGTGAGATGGCGTACTTTCCCTCCGTCAGTGACTTTTTTCAGCTTCAAGCCGAAAGCTATGTTGTCATAAACGTCCATATGCGGAAAAAGTGCATATTTCTGGAAGACTGTGTTTACAGGTCTTTTGTAAGGAGGCAAAAGGGAAATATCCTCTCCGTTAAGAAGAATCTGTCCCTCTGTGGGCAGTTCAAAGCCTGCAATCATACGCAAAGTTGTCGTCTTTCCGCAACCGCTGGGCCCTAAAAAGGTTACAAATTCCCCTTTTTTAACGCACAGGTTAAAGTTGTCAACGGCATAGGTCTGCCCGAAGTGCTTCGATACATTTTTAAGTTCGATTATTATGTTTTCTGCCAATTAAAACACCTCTCCACGGTATAGTATAGTAATGTATATTTTACGGGAAATATTGCGAAAAGTCAAGAGTTTGTGTGTTGTTTTGGCGAAAAGCAATGCTTCCTGTTCTTTTGTAGCCAAAAGAACAGGAAGTTTTTCAAATAAATCTCTCATATTACGCTTGTGCGTATACGCATTAACGTAAAACGGCATACAATATCCTTGAGGTGAAATTAAAATGGATATCAAGGATACTATCGTTAAAAGATTTCTTCAGTTATGTCAGGAGCGTGGCATAAAAATAAATGAGCTTGCAAATTTATCAGGCGTTACTCCGTCTACCGTATATAGTATGATAGATGAAACACGCAGAGATGTTTCTGTAAGAACTATAAAAAAGCTCTGTGACGGCCTTGAAATTACTCTTGGCGAGTTTTTCTCCACTGAGGAATTCGACAATCTCGAACAAGAAATAAAATAATCTGTTATGTTTAAGCGTCCGTTGATTTTTGCCGCAATATCATTTGTTGCGGGGATATTAGTTTCTGCGTATAAGCTGAATTCGTCAACACTGATTGCCGCTGCCATAATTTTGTGCGTTGTTTCCTATCTTAAAACAAAATCTTTCAGGGTGTGTGCATTGGCACTAATAATATTCCTTTTGGGAATTAACGCAATGAGCATTGCTCAATCAAACCGCTCCAAAACACAAAGCCAGTACGCCGGGAAAGTAGCAAATATGGAGCTTGTTGTTCAGGAGTTTTCCAAAAATAATAAGGTTATTGCTTCCTTTGACGACAAAGGCAAACCCCAGAAAATTCATCTTACCGCACCCTCGCAAAGTGTGCTTTATCCTGGCGATATTGTAAAGGGTGAAATCGCAATCACTGCCCCTGCCAAAGCAAAAACAGATGTTTCCGATTTTTCCTCATACCTTGCAAGCAGGGGTGTCTTTTTGCAGGGATATGCTAAAAACCTATACGTTACAGGGCGCAAAACAGACGGATTTATGGGAAAAATATATTCTCTGCGTGTTTTTATAGACAAAGTGGGTGAAGCACATTTTTCAGGAAACAGCCGCGCCCTTTTTAATGCCATGGTGCTTGGCGATAAAAGCCTTATTTCAGGTGAGCTTTCATCTGCACTTACGGCAAGCGGGCTTAATCATATTGCCGTGGTTTCAGGGTTGCATCTTTCAGTGGTGATAGCCCTCTTGATGTTTTTTGTACATAAAATCTTCGGCAAAAGGAGAATTGGGTATTTCTTCGCCGTTTCAGGGGCAGTTTTCATTGCATTTGCTACGGGTGCAGGGGCGAGCGTAATCCGCGCACTTATTATGTGTATGCTGTTTCTTCTGTCACAAATTCTTTATCGGGAAAATGACCCACTTTCCTCCCTTTCGTTTGCGGCACTTTCTATGCTGGCGGCAAACCCGTTCATGATTTTTAACGCAGGCTTTGTTTTGTCAGTTCTTTCGGTACTGGGAATTTTGCTTTACAGCGGAAAATTTACCACTATTATTGGGAGATTGTTTCCCCCTTACATAGCTTCGGCGGTAGGTGTCAGCATCAGCGTTCATCTTACATTAACCCCTGCTTTAGTGTACTATTTCGGAATTGTAACTCCGTATGCAATTATATCAAATCTTCTGATAGCATCACTTGCAGGAGCGTATGTCACGTTGGGGATTATTTTTATTCTTCTCTCGTGGGCAGGACCGCTTGCGATTATTCTGGGATTTTTTATGAAGTCAATGGCACAAGCGATACTAAAGGTGTGCTATCTGATTTCCTCACTTCCTTTTGCCACGGTAAAAATCGTAAATGCCGATATGTTTCTTTTACTGATTTGGGTATTTATGGCGGTTTTGATATATGTCTACCCTGTTGACAGAAGAAAGATTATAGAAATAACTGCCTTTTTCTCATTGATATCGGTGTATTCTAGTTTTCTTTCCGGTGCTTTTTAAGAAAAGCACACGCCTTTGCACGGGAGAGATAATAAATTTTTCCAAATAATAAATTTGTGTTACAAAAGTTAAATTTATATAGATAATATGCTATAATGTATTAAACAAACCAAGGAGGCTTTGATATGAGTGATAAAGTAGAGGGCAGAAACCCTGTCGCAGAGGCACTGAAAAGCGGCAGAAGTATAGATAAAATTTACGTCAAGAGGGGCGATAAGCACGGAAGCATTATCCCCATTATCCGTATGGCAAAGGAAAAGGGGATTACCATTACCGAAACCGACTCAAAAAAGCTTGACGAGATGAGCGAAACAGGTGCACATCAGGGCGTAATTGCCCTTTGCAGTGCGGCTGAATATGCAACCATTGACGATATTTTGAAAAATGCGGAGGATAAGGGAGAACCGCCCTTTATTATCATTCTCGACAAAATAGCAGACCCGAGAAATCTCGGCTCTATCATAAGAACGGCAAACTGTGCAGGTTCACACGGAATAATTATTTCAAAACACGAATCTGCAGGGCTTACCGCCGTATGTGCAAAAGCATCTGCGGGTGCGATAGAGTATACCCCCGTTGCGAGGGTTTCGAGCCTTGCAAAAGCTATTGACGAGCTTAAAAAGAAAAACATCTGGGTAACAGGTGCTGATGCTTCGGGCGATAAGGATATCTACGACGCCGACCTTAAGGGAGCGGTTGCAATAGTTATCGGCTCTGAGGGCGAGGGGATAAGCCGCCTTGTATTGGAAAAATGTGATTTTGTAGTGAAAATTCCTATGAAGGGAAATGTAAATTCGCTTAACGCTTCGGTTGCGGCGGCACTTTTCATTTACGAAGCGGTAAGACAGAATAAAAACTAAATTTATTAAAAAGGAGCAGATTGGAATGCGTGCAGTAGTAACAGTTGTTGGTAAGGATAAAACAGGTATTATAGCAAGGGTAAGCGGTCTTTTCTATGAAAAGAACATAAACATTTTAGATATTTCACAAAAGCTTATGCAAAATCTTTTCACAATGATTGCCCTTATTGATATGGATAAAAGTGAGCTTGACCTTGGCACGCTCACAGCGGAGCTTGAAAAAGTAGGCGATGAGCTTAACGTGGCAATCCGTGTACTTCCCGAGGATATGTTCAAAAACTCTCTCTAATCTTAGGATGTGATTTATTATGCCTAAAGCACTTATCACAGGGGCAAGCTCGGGAATTGGTGCGTGCATTGCACGGGAGCTTTCCGCTATGGGATATGAAACGGTGCTTGTTGCACGCCGCACAGATAGGCTGTTTGCCATTCAAAAAGAGCTTGAAAGCCCTTCGTACATCGTAACGGCAGATTTGTCCGATATGGAGCAGGTAAAAAACCTTGCTTCCAATTACACTGATATCGATATTTTGATAAACAATGCAGGTTTCGGAGTGTATGGCGATTTTACACAGACGGACTTTGTCAAAGAAAGCGAAATGCTCGATGTAAACATACTTGCCCTGCATTTTCTGATGAAGGCGTACATTCCCATATTTGAAAAACGTGGAGGCGGAAAAATTCTTAACGTGGCAAGCTCTGCGGCGTTTTTTTCGGGTCCGCTTCTTTCCTCGTACTATGCCTCAAAATCCTATGTATTAAAGCTCAGCACGGCTGTGCGTGAGGAATTGAGGAGAAGAAAATCCCCCGTTTCAATCAGTGTACTGTGTCCCGGTCCGGTAGAAACAGAATTCTGGCAGGTGTCTGGAACAAGCTTAAGTTTGGGGGCTATAAGTGCACAATACGCCGCAAAGGTCGCAGTTTCAGGACTGATGAAAAAAAGGGCGGTAATTGTGCCTGGATTTATGATGAAGTGTTCACGTGTTTTATCAAAAATCGTTCCCGAAGCCGTTTCCGTACGGATTTTATACAACGTGCAACGTGCAAAAAAGAAATAATCGGAGGTGATACCCATGAAGAAGATACTTTCACTCTTAATTGCATTTATGCTTTTTTCTTCTCTTTCAGCTATGGCAGCTCCGCTTTACACCACCTCCTCGGAGGAGATAATTACAGATGGTGTTACACTTAAAAATGAGCAGCGTTTTTATGGCGATTACGCACTTAATATAAGCCTTGTTACGGCGGATTTGAAAAATAAAAACTTGGGGTTTGAGCTTTTGAAGCATAGCGGCGGAAGTGATAAAACCTCTACTGTGATGAATCTGGCAAAAGGCGAGGAAAATATCCTTGCCGCAATTAACGGCGATTTCTTTTCGGCTTATAAGGGCGACCAGAATTTTTCCCTCGGTATTGAAATTAAGGACGGAGAGCTTTTGCAGTCGCATATTAATTCCAATATGGCAGCAGGTTTTTTTGAGGATAACGTTCTATCTCTTTCATATATAGATTTTTCCGTAGCGGCAGAAGCTCCTGACGGGACAAAAATGCCCATAGCCCATATTAATAAACCCACAGATTACTATGGAGCACTTCTTATGTATACCCCTCTCTTTAACGGGGCGGTTTCTCCGTTTCTCCCTGCGGGAGTTACGGCAGTAACCGTTGTCGGGGATACAGTTTCTGCAAAGGGCGTAAGCGTGGGAGGAATAATTCCTATTCCCCAGGACGGATATATTCTGGTAATTGATGATAATATGACTCCTTTTCTGGAGAGTAAATTCAATATAGGCGATACTGTAAAGACAAGCATAAGTGTTACCCCCTCTATCGACAATGTGGATACGGCATTCGGTGGCGGTACACTTCTTCTTAAGAACGGAGAAAAAACGCCCGTAACACACGATGTTGGCGGGAACAATCCACGCAGTGTAATAGGCACAAACAGTGACGGCACTGTAATTTATATGATGACAGTTGACGGCAGACAATCCTTAAGCCGTGGCGTTTCCCTTAGCGTTCTTGCCGATATAGCCAAGGAAATGGGAATGGTCAATGCAATTAACCTTGACGGCGGCGGCTCTACATCGATGGTGGGAAAAACCCTTAAGGAAAATAAGCTTCACAATTTTAATTCTCCCAGCGAAAACCGCAAGGTTATAAATGCCCTTGCAATAACAAGTGATGCCAAGGCGGGCAGTCTTAAAGGCTTTTTCTGCGAAGCTGAAAGCGATGCCGTTCTTTCGGGTGACAGTGTAAAAATCAATGTCACCGCATATGATGAAAACTTAAACGCCCCATCGTCTGTAAATGCTTCTCCATCGTGGGTTGTCCCCGAGGGACGAGGATACGTAAAAGATAATGTATACTATCCCACAGGCAGTGGAAAGGTCACAATAGATGCATATTACAACGGAATAAAAACCGATAGCTTTACAGTTAATGTAATAGGCGAGGTTGCAGGCATTATCGCCGATGAGGAATACCGCCTTGAAAAGGGCAAAGAGGTTTCTTTATCAGGCAAGGTCAAGGTGTTTGACCTTGACGGAAATACGGCAAAGGTCAATGATATTTCCCTTCTTAACCCTGCGTATGACCAGAGTATTGTACGCCTTTCGGGCGAGAAAGCAGCACTCCTTAAAGAAGGGGCGGCTCTTCTTACCCTTTCTCACAGCGGTGCGAAAAGGAGCTTAAAGCTTATTTCGGGCGATTTTGACATATATGCCGATGCTCCCGTTACCAACGATTTGTTAAATGCTGAAAAAAGCGGCGGCACGACTTTTGATATATTCAGCTCAAGCAAGATGAATACGCTCTTTGACCGCCTTGTATACGCACACGCAATGGACACTCTGGCGGAGGCGGACGTTTCGGCAGTTGTAGGTGGAGAGAAACCCGCCTCCCTCACTCCCGAAAAGCCCCCTGTTATAGCAGGCAGCTACATTGAAAGAAGCCTCAGTAACACGGCAATTGTGTCCTTGCAGTTTTCTGACGGCAAAATTTCACGCGGGACCCAGTGGCAAAAGCTTTCAAGCACACTTAATTCCCCGAAAAAGAATGTGTTTGTAGTTTTAGATGAAGCCCCCTCATTCCAGTCACAGATTGACAGTGATGCGTTTTACGGTATGCTTTCCAAAGCAGCCAAAACAAAGAATGTATTTGTTGTTTCAAGCGGCAGCGAGAATTTCTGCCGTATTGAAAACGGGGTAAGATATTTCACAGTAGCTAACGCACGTGATGAAAAAAGTATGGTTAAATCGGTTGCAAACACCCGCTACCTTTCATTCAATATTACAGACAGCGGCGTAACCTACATCTACAAAAAGCTTTTTAAATAAGAATAAAAAATCACCTCAATGGTAAAAATATCCGTGAGGTGATTTTTTTATGACGCAACTTTCCCAAAAAGAAACAGAATTACTAAAGGATATGAAAAACACAGAAAAGCTATGTATCGACAAGTACACAAAGGCGGCAGAAGAAGCCTTCGACCCCCAGCTCAAGCAGTTATGTATACACATTTCGCAGATTGAGCAGGGACATTACAACACTCTTACCGCTATTGAAAACGGACAGACCCCGCCATCCTCTGCGGGCGGTCAGCAAAGTCAGCAGAGCGTTTTCACCGAGCATTATGGTCCTTCCGACAATGAGGAAAAGAAGCACGACAGCTTTCTTGCAAACGACCTTCTTACCACGGAAAAGCACGCAAGCCATATGTACGACACCTGCATATTTGAGTTCAAGGACGATAATATCCGTCAGCAGATAAACCATATCCAAAAAGAAGAGCAGGAACACGGCAAACAGTTATATGACTATATGCAGAAGAACTCAATGTACTAAAATCGAAAAGTAAATTTCTCCTTTTAAAAAGCTGAAAACGAGGTTTATACCCTCGTTTTTTGGCTTTTTAATCCCTTTTACATAAAAATTTTCCACCAACCTCTTGACAAACGAAAAACAAGGTGTTATATTAAAGTCAAAGAAAGTCAAAGTCAAATTTTAAGTTAAAAGAGGTGCGTATGTATGAATATGTCAGATATAATAGAAAAATTACTTTTAGATATGCTCAGGGAGTCTGACGGCAACGTGGAAATTCAGCGAAACAACCTTGCGGGCGAGCTTAACTGCGTACCGAGCCAGATTAATTACGTTATTCAAACGAGGTTTACCCCTGAAAGAGGATATATTATAGAAAGCCGCCGAGGCGGCGGAGGCGGCGTACGGATACGAACTGTAAAGACCGACTCGGCAACATATCCAATGCATATTGTAAATGCTGTCGGCAGCAAGCTTTCATACCGCACTGCGGCAGTGTTTGTACAAAATCTTTTGGATTACGAATGTATCACCCCCAGAGAGGCACATATAATCTTAGGTGCCGTAAATGACAAAGTTCTCCCCTTTCCCGCTGATGCAAAAGACAGGGTAAGGGCAGGAATTTTTAAAAGTATGCTTACCAGCTTAATTCGTTGACAGGAGGAATAATTATGTTATGTGAAAAATGCGGAAAAAGACACGCCTCTGTTATGTACACACAGATAATAAACGGCAAAAAAAGCTCCCTTAATATATGCTCACAATGTGCGGCAGGAGAGTCGCTTTTCGATAACTTCGGCTCTCTCCTTTCCTTTGGCACACGTGCTGAGACTGGGACAACCATATGCCCCGTATGCGGAATGACGCTTGCTGAATTTACCCGCAAGGGAAGAATGGGCTGCGGAAAATGCTATGACGTTTTTCGCCGTCAGGCAAAAACTATGCTTCAAAAAATTCACGGAACTTCACTCCACACTACCCAAAATGCTCAGGAAACGACCAAAGAAAATGCACCCACAGAAAAAACTGAGCTTGATATTCTGAAAGAAAAGCTTGCCAAAGCAATTTCCGAGGAAAACTACGAGCAGGCGGCAGTGCTTCGTGACCAGATTAAAAGCAAGGAGGGTAAATAATTATGGATAAGAACACAAACCAAATCGATATTGCCGTAACCACCCGTGTACGGCTTGCCCGAAACATAGCAGGTATACCCTATCCCTCCAAGATGAACGCAGCACAGGCATTAGAGCTTATCAAAAAGGTCTGGGACGCATTTGATGCTTCTCCTCTTAAAAAAGAGTTAAAACTTCTCAATATGAATGAAGTCCCTGAGCTTGAAAAAAAGTCACTTATCGAGAAACATCTTATAAGCTCCGAGCTTTGTGCTTCAAAAATCCCTTCTGCGGCAATAATCAGTAATGACGAGAACATATCGGTTATGATAAATGAGGAGGACCATCTTCGTATACAGGTCTTCTGCGAGGGGCTTGACACCGAATCGGCATACGATACTGCGAAAAAAATCGAAATGCTCCTTTCGGAAAAGCTTACCTTTGACCTCGACAGTGAATTTGGCTACCTTACGAGCTGTCCTACCAATGCAGGAACAGGACTGAGGGCATCAGTAATGCTCCATCTTCCTGCAGTAAGTGCTGCCCAGCAGGTTAATCCCCTTCTTAAATGGGCGGCAAACCTAGGAATGACAGTAAGGGGACTTTACGGAGAGGGGAGCAAGGCAAGCGGTGCACTTTACCAGCTTTCCAACCAGATAACCCTCGGCACAAGCGAGGAAGATATCCTTTCACGCTTTAATGCCGCTGCGTGTTCCCTTATCAGCGAGGAACGCAGGCTCAGTGCACAGCTTGTCGAAAACAGTCGCTATGAAATAACGGATAAATGCTTAAGAAGCCTTGGCATACTTAAAAATGCGTATATGATTTCCTCATCAGAAGCAATGAATCTTGTCTCCAATGTTTGTATGGGGGCAAATGCAGGTATAATTAAAAATATAGACCACGCATCGCTAAGGCGTGCAATGTTTTCTTCCATGCCCGCAACACTCATTCTTGAAAACGGAAACTCTGCACCCGAGGAAAGAGATATAAAAAGGGCACAAATGCTTCAAAGTTCACTAAACGCTTAAAAAGGGCGGTATGCTCTTTTTAACTGTAATTTTTCATTTACATTAAGAAAGGAATGAAACGTATGAATATGGAAAACAGATTTACACAAAAAGCACAAAGGGCAATTTCCCTTTCACAGGAAGCCGCTGCTGATACAAAGTGCAACTATATAGGAACAGAACACCTTCTCTACGGCCTTTTAGCAGAGGGAAGCGGATTTGCTTATAAATATCTTCAGGCACTGGGAATCACAACAGAAACTCTGCGTGAAAAAATTATAAAACACAACCCCAACATAAATATATCTTCCGAGGCTTTCGCAGGCTTTACTCCCAGAACAAACCGCTGCCTTCAGCAGTCCTTTGCGGAGGCACACAAGTTCCAGAGTGCATATATCGGCACGGAGCATCTTCTCCTTGCCCTCGCACGCGAAAGGGACAGTGTCGCATTTAAAATATTGATAAGCCTTGGTGCACCGAATAATTTATATGAGGATATTGTGGCAAAGCTTTCCGAGGGAGTTTCCCCCAGCGAGAAAAAGGTTAATAAGGCGGGTGCGGACACGCCCACTCTTAACCAGTTCGGCAGAGACCTTACCGAGCTTGCAAAGGCAGGAAAGTTTGACCCTGTCATCGGCAGACAAAAGGAAATTGAAAGAGTTATCCAGATTCTTTCACGCAGAACAAAGAATAACCCTGTCCTTCTTGGCGAGCCTGGTGTAGGTAAAACGGCAGTTGCAGAAGGTCTGGCACAGGAAATTGCAGCAGGAAATGTTCCCGAGCTTTTAAAGGGCAAAAGAGTGGTATCTCTTGACCTTTCAAGTGTTGTCGCAGGGGCAAAATACCGCGGCGAATTTGAAGAACGTCTTAAAAAAGCTATGGACGAAATCATAAGGTCTGGTAACGTTATCCTTTTTGTAGACGAAATGCATACTATAATAGGGGCAGGTGCGGCTGAAGGGGCAATTGATGCTGCAAATATTTTAAAGCCCGCCCTTGCCAGAGGGGAAATGCAGTTAATTGGTGCAACGACCCTTAACGAGTACAGAAAATATGTTGAAAAGGATGCCGCCCTTGAACGCCGTTTCCAGCCTGTAACAGTGGGCGAGCCATCTGTTGAGGAAACTATCGAAATATTAAAGGGAATCCGTGAAAAATATGAGGCACACCACGGCGTAAAAATTTCCGACAAAGCAATCACTGCGGCGGCGAAAATGAGCAGCCGTTATATCACGGACCGCTTTCTTCCCGACAAGGCAATCGACCTTATTGATGAGGCGTGCAGCCGTGTCCGTCTGGGAGCTTTAACCGCTCCGCCTGAGATAAAGGAGCTTGAAGCTTCCCTCGAAAACATTGCCGCAGAAAAGAAAGAGGCAATTAACTCTCAGGATTTTGAAAAGGCGGCACAGCTCCGTGACACCGAAAAAGAAATGAACGAAAAGCTTTCCTCCCTCCGTGAAGACTGGCAGAGAAGTTCATCACAGAGTGCAGGAGAAATAGGCGAGGATGAAGTTGCCGAAATAATCTCCAACTGGACAGGAATTCCTGTTAAAAAACTCGCTCAGGAGGAGTCGGATAGGCTCAGAAACTTAGAAGAGGTTCTTCACAAGAGAGTTATCGGTCAGGAGGATGCCGTGAGAGCCGTGTCTAAGGCAATCCGCCGTGGCAGAGTAGGACTCAAGGACCCGAAACGCCCCATCGGTTCATTCATCTTCCTCGGTCCTACGGGCGTTGGTAAGACAGAGCTTTCAAAAGCACTTACCGAGGCACTTTTCGGCGATGAGGACGCACTTATCCGCATTGATATGTCCGAATATATGGAAAAGCACTCCGTGTCAAAAATGGTAGGCTCGCCTCCAGGATACGTAGGCTTTGACGAGGGCGGTCAACTCACCGAAAAGGTCCGCAGAAAGCCTTATAGTGTAATCCTTTTTGACGAAATCGAAAAAGCACATCCTGATGTTTTTAACATTCTTCTTCAAATTCTTGATGACGGTCAGCTTACAGACAGTCAGGGAAGACGCGTAGATTTTAAAAATTGTGTTATAATAATGACAAGTAATGTCGGTGCAAGAAATATTTCCGAGCCTAAGTCACTTGGCTTTGCAACAGGCGAGGATAAGAGAGAGGAAACTAACAAAAACATCCGCGGCAGTGTAATGGATGAGCTTAAGAGGATGTTCAGACCCGAATTTCTTAACAGGGTTGATGACATTATAGTATTCAGTCAGCTTTCCGAGGAAGAAATCGAAAAAATTTCTCTTGTTATGCTCGAAAACCTTAAAAAGAGACTTCTTCAGAACGACATTGTTGCCTCCGTTGATGAAAGTGCGGTTAAACTGCTTTCAAAAGAGGGCTTTGACCCCATTTACGGAGCACGCCCCCTCCGCCGTGCAATCACATCTAAGGTTGAGGACCTTTTTGCCGAAGAAATGCTTGACGGAAATATAAATCAGGGCGACAGCGTAGTAATTAAAGCCGTTGACGGCGAAATAAAGATAGAGAAAGAAAATTTATCGTAAAACTTACTCCAGATGGTCATCTCCTTTTATGCGAGATGACCATTGTAATCTTAAAAAATTAGTATATCTCTCCAAAACTAATAAATTTTGTAATAATATGAAAATTATGCTTGAAATTACCCGCAAAATGTAGTAATATATGCAGTATAGGCAAAATACCCAAAATGGGGACGGAGGAATAAAAATGGCTGAAATTAAAAAAATTGCAATTCTTACAGGCGGCGGGGACTGTCCCGGACTTAACGCTGTTATCCGTGCAGTTGTAAAGACCGCAATAGTAAAATACGGACTTGAGGTTGTAGGTATTAAGAAAGGTTACCACGGTCTTTATCATAAGGACTTTATCAACCTTACTCTTGAAAGCGTTCAGGAAATTCTGGGCGAGGGCGGTACAATCCTTAAAAGTTCAAACAAGGACAATCT
The DNA here is from genome assembly GCA_045615265.1 of Clostridia bacterium. Taxonomy (GTDB): domain Bacteria; phylum Bacillota; class Clostridia; order UMGS1883; family UMGS1883; genus UMGS1883. Next base: position 16,699 of record JAZLEL010000025.1, read on the forward strand.
TTTCAAATATCCCGTTCGTGATGAAAACGGCGAAATCGTAAAAGAAGACGGTAAAATCGTTTATGAAGATGTTTCCCATGTTGGCGTACAGAATCTTAAGGAAGCAGGTATCGATGCACTCTTTATCCTTGGCGGCGACGGCACACTTACAAGCGGCCGTGACTTCTCACGCCTTGGCGTAAATGTAATTGGTATTCCCAAGACTATCGATAACGACCTTAGCTGTACTGACTACACATACGGCTTTGACACTGCTGTTGGCATTGTTTCCGATTCTCTTGACAGACTCAGAACAACTGCTAAGAGCCACGGCAGAATTATGGTTGCAGAGGTTATGGGCAGAGGTGCAGGCTGGCTTACCCTTCACGGTGGTATTGCAGGTGCTGCTGACGTTATTCTTATTCCCGAAATTCCTTACGACATTAATAAGGTTGCAGATAAAATCAAAGAAGACTTCAAGAAAGGCAAGGATTTTGCTATCGTTGCAGTTTCCGAGGGTGCTAAGCCTGAGGGCGGCGAAGCAGTAATTCTTAAGGTTAGAGAGGACAGCCCTGACCCCATCCGTCTTGGCGGTATTGGTAATGTTGTTGCCGACCAGCTTGAAGAGCTTTGTAACAACGAAGCACGTGCAACTATCCTTGGCCATGTACAGCGTGGCGGAAGCACCTCCGGTCATGACAGAGTGCTTTCTTCCCGTTACGGCTATGCAGCAGTAGAAGCTGCTATGCAGGGCAAGTTTGGAAACATGGTTGTTCTTAAGGGCGATGATATCGAGCTCGTTTCTCTTGAAGATGTTATCGGCAGCGGAAACAAGCTTGTTGACCCCAACTGTGAAGTAGTTGAAATGGCAAGAGGATTAGGCATTTCATTCGGTGACTAATTAAAATAGTTTGATAATAAGCCTCCGTAATTTATGTTACGGAGGCTGTTTCATTATGATATGACCGCAAAACATCTGCAAAAGGAGAAACTATTATGACTATCCGTGAACAAACTGAAAAAATAGAACGTGACACGCTCTCCCCCTTTGCCTGTCTTTCCGAAAAGACAAAAGGCAGAAAGGAAAAAGCCCCTCTGTGCGAAATGCGTACGGAATTTCAGCGTGACCGTGACAGAATTATTCATTCAAAAGCATTCCGCCGTCTGAAGCATAAAACTCAGGTCTTCATTACGCCTGAGGGTGACCATTACAGGACACGTCTTACCCATACGCTTGAGGTGTCGCAGATAGCAAGAACAATTGCCAGAAGCCTTAGACTTAACGAGGATTTGGTTGAGGCAATGGCTATGGGACACGACCTCGGCCACACCCCTTTTGGACACGCAGGTGAGGCAGCTTTAAACGAGCTTTGTTCAGGCGGTTTCAGGCACAGCGAGCAGAGCTTAAGAACAGTGGAAATTCTCGAAAACCTCAACCTTACATATGAGGTTAAGGACGGAATTTTAAACCACCCGGGCGATAACGAGGCATGCACCCTTGAGGGAAGTATTCTTAAGATTGCCGACAGAATTGCCTATATAAATCACGATATTGACGATGCCTGCCGTGGCGGGATTATACTGGAAAAGGATATTCCCCCGATGATTACCGATGTTTTGGGCAACACCCACGCTGAGAGGATAAACTCCCTCATCTGTGATGTTGTAAGAAACTCCTACGGTAAGAGAGAAATCGTAATGAGCGAAGAAGTGGAAGAAGCTATGCTGCGTCTTCGTAACTTTATGTTTGATTTTGTGTATATAGGCTCTAAGGCAAAGGAGGAAGAATCAAAGGTATACGGAATAATAAAAGGAATTTTTGAGTATTATATGGAAAACCCCGCTGCACTGCCTCTTAATGTGCAGGAAATTTCATGGAAAGAGGGCGTTGAGCGTGCAGTCTGCGACTATATAGCAGGTATGAGCGACCGCTTTGCCATTTACACCTTTAATAATATATATGTCCCCCATTCCTGGGATAAGCTTTAATAAGGCTTTTTCACAGGGTTAGCTATTGACACTTTCTCACAAATATATTAAAATATGAGGGTAGTAATTAAAAAGGAGAATTCCCATGTATATAGGCGTTGACGTAGGCGGTATGAGCATAAAGACAGGTGTGGTAAATCACGAAGGTGATATTATTGCAAAAGCCGCTGTACCTACCCCTAGTAACAATAACAATGCCTTTTGTAAGGCTATGCTCAAATCTATCACGGATGCGATGACTGCGGCAGAATTAAAGCCGTCTGATATTGAGGCAATAGGCGTAGGCAGCCCAGGAATGGTTGACAGAGAAAATGGTGTTTTAAAAAAAGCAAGTAACATCGGGTTTTCAAACGTCCCTGTCAGGAAATACCTTAAGGAAAATATAGCCGATGTCAATGTGCTTGTCGAAAACGATGCCAACTGTGCCGCTCTGGGCGAATTTTACAAGACAAATAACCTTAAAAACTTCATATACATAACCTTGGGCACAGGTGTCGGCGGAGGGATAATAATAAATGGCTCTCTTTTTACAGGCTCTGACGGAGCTGGTGGCGAGCTTGGTCATATGGTTACCCACGCAGGCGGAAGAAAATGCAGTTGCGGAAGAAAAGGCTGCTGGGAAACATATGCTTCTGTAAAGGGACTTATAAAGACTACCTGTGAGCATCGGGAAGAAATTAAGGGGATTTCCCCTGATGAAAAAATAACCGGCAGAACAGTTTTTGACCTTGCCAGAAAAGGCGACGATGCTGCCCGCCGTGTGCGGGATATGTGGATAGAAGAGGTTGCTGTCGGCATTGTTGATATGATAAATATTTTCCGCCCTGACGAAATTTTAATAGGCGGAGCAGTCTCAAAAGAAGGCGACACACTTTTACTCCCCATCATCGATTTTGTTAATAAAAATGCATTTGGAAGCGGTGAGCTTTCAATGCCGCGAATTGCTATTTCCAGAGTTGGTGAGGATGCGGGAATTATAGGTGCGGCAATGCTTTATAAAAATATCAAGGGATAGTATATTTTAGCTTTAAACACATATATAATTTTGTATTTTAATAAAAGGAGACACATACTTATGAAAATTGCAGGAAATATTATAATCGGACAATCAGGCGGCCCTACCGCTGCAATTAATGCAACACTGGCAGGTGTTTTCGATGCAGGAAAAAAGCTGACCGAGGGAAAGGTTTACGGAATGCTCGGCGGCGTTGAAGGACTTCTCAGCGAAAACTTTGTGGATATGTGCGAGAAAATTAAGTCCGACCGTGATTTGGAGCTTTTGAAGAGAACTCCTTCCTCCTACCTCGGCTCTTGCAGATTTAAGCTTCCTGAGCCTGAAAAGGGAAATGAAATCTATGAAAAGCTTTTTGAAATCTTTGAAAAGCATAACATCAAGGGCTTTTTCTATATCGGCGGAAACGATTCTATGGATACAGTTAAAAAGCTCAGCATTTATAACGAATTTAAAAAGACAGATATAAAGTTTATGGGTGTTCCCAAAACTATCGATAATGACCTTGTTGTGACCGACCATACTCCCGGCTTTGGCAGTGCGGCAAAATTTGTTGCAACTGTAACAAAGGAGCTTGTTCGTGACAGTCTGGTTTACGACCTTAAGAGCGTAACCGTTGTTGAAATTATGGGACGTGATGCTGGCTGGCTTACAGGTGCAAGTGCTCTTGCAAAGGGCGAAGACTGCGAGGGTGCAGCTATGGTGCTTCTTCCCGAAGTTCCCTTCGATTACGAATATGTTAAAAACCGTGTGGCACAGCTTATGGAAGAGGGAAGCAAATCCCTTGTAATCACTGTTTCCGAGGGCGTAAGAACAAAGGAAGGCAAGTATGTTTGCGAGCTTGGAAGCGAAAAGGGAACAGACGCCTTCGGTCATACAATGCTTACAGGTACTGCACAGACTATTGCGACCATGCTTAAGAATGATTTGGGCATCAAGACACGTGCGGTAGAGCTTTCCACACTTCAGCGTTGTGCATCTCATATTGCATCAGCTACCGATATTTCAGAATCATTTGCCGTAGGACAGGCAGCAGTTAAGGCTGCAGCAAACGGCGAAAGCGGAAAGATGGCTCTCTTAAAGAGAGTTTCAAACGACCCCTACATCTGTGTAACAGATACCCATGATGTAAGAGAGGTTGCAAACCTTGCCAAGGAAGTTCCCGCAAGTATGATTAACGAAAACGGCGACAACGTAACAGAAGAATTTATAGAATATGTGCGTCCCCTTATCGAGGGCGAGCTTTCACAGCTTACTGTAAACGGACTTCCCCAGCATATCAAAATCGGATGACAATATCATCCTTTCGAAGCAAAAGTTAGATTTATTATGGTTATACGCACGAACTCAGGTTTTTGAAGCAACGAAGCCTACCGGCAAAATTCTGTCCGCATCATATTTCCTTTGCAGGCGGACAGAATTTAGAAATGCCATAATGATAAGTTCATTATTTATTTCGGTGCCGCAAAGGCGAGGAAGTTTCAAAAACAAAACTCACAAATTCAAAGGATACCACTCACAGAAAGGCATACGCCCCTGCGGGGGCGTTGAGGGGTGTGGGGAGAATCGCAACTCCCCACCGCTTTTCGCCATTTTGGCGTTCAAAATGGCAATCGCCTAATCGGTGCCGATTAAATAATTGTAATTTTTTGCAAATCTAAACAAAGAAATTTACACAAAAACACCTTTTTAAAAGGACTGGTAAATATAATGGAAGACCGTACATTAAGAGTTCTTGAATTCAACTTAATACGTGATATGCTTAAAAACCATGCAGTGTGCGCCCCGACGCGTGAGCGTTGCGGCGCATTGTTGCCTGTGGAAAACATTTACGAGGCAAGAGAGCTGCTCGCATATACCAGCGAGGCAGAGAGTCTTATTATAAAAAAAGGCACTCCGCCTATTAGCCCTGTCAGAAATGTTTCAGGTGCCGCAAAGCGAAGTGCGGCAGGCGGCGTTCTTTCTATGGGCGAGCTTCTTTCCATTGCTCACACCTTAAGAATGTCAAGAGGGCTTATCCGCTTTTTTGAAGAAGACGGCTACGATGAGCTTTACCCGAATTTAAATAACCTTTTCTCGTGCCTGACGGAAAATAGAAAGCTTGAAAACGCCATTTTTTCTGCTATTTTAAGCGAGGAAGAAATGGCTGACGAAGCCTCGGCAGAGCTTCTGGCAATCCGCAGAAAAATGCGGTCCCTCCACTCTAAAATCCGTGATGTTTTAAATGATATGGTACACTCCCCCTCCTATGCAACTCTTTTACAGGAGCCGATTGTTTCAATGCGTGGCGACCGCTATGTTATCCCCGTAAAAAGCGAGCATAAGGGGCAGGTCCCCGGAGTTGTACACGACAGCTCTGCCAGCGGGGCTACCCTTTTTGTAGAGCCTATGGCGGCGGTTGAGATAAATAACAAGCTTCGCGAGCTTCATTCCGAGGAAAAGGACGAGATTGAGCGTATTCTTATGGAGCTTTCCTCCATTGTCAGCGAATATGCAGATGCCATATCGGTAAATTACAAAACCATTATTGACCTTGACTTTGCTTTTGCCAAGGGAAAGCTCTCGCTAAAGATGAATGCAACTATGCCTGAGCTTAATTCTGACGGCATAATAAATATAAAAAAGGGACGTCACCCGCTGATTGACGAAAAAAAGGTTGTCCCCACAGACATATATCTGGGCAAGGATTTTGATACACTCGTTATAACAGGTCCCAACACGGGAGGCAAGACAGTTTCCCTTAAAACCTTGGGGCTTTTCACCCTTATGGCACAGGCAGGACTTTGTATCCCCGCCGCAAGCGGAAGCTCTATTGCAGTCTTTGAGAACGTTTTTGCCGATATAGGTGATGAGCAGTCTATTGAGCAGTCCTTAAGTACCTTTTCTGCTCATATGACAAATATTATTAAAATTCTGGAGAATGCAAATTATAACTCGCTTATTCTTTTTGACGAGCTTTGCTCTGGCACAGACCCAACGGAGGGTGCGGCGCTTGCCATTGCCATACTTGAAAGGGCAAAGAGTATAGGTGCAAAGGTTGCAGCAACAACTCATTACAGTGAAATAAAGCTTTACGCACTTACCACCGACCGCGTCACTAATGCAGCCTGCGAATTTGACGTAGCATCACTGCGTCCCACATACAAGCTTCTTATCGGTGTTCCGGGAAGAAGTAACGCATTTGCGATTTCAAAAAGGCTTGGGTTGCCTGACGACATTATTGATAATGCAAAAGAGCTGATTGATGGTGAAAGCACCCGTTTCGAAGACGTAATAACTTCTCTTGAGGAGCATCGTGCACAGGCAGAGGAGGAGCTTAGCAAGGCATCAGAGGCAAAGGCACAGTCCATTGCTGAGCGTAAGGAGTCGGAAAAAGAGCGAAGCCGTATAAAGGCACAACGTGAAAAGATTCTGAGCGATGCCCGCCGTGATGCAAAGAAAATATATGAGCAGGCAAAGAGCGAGGCAGATGCAATCGTTAAAAAGATGCAAAAGCTTCTTGACGAATCGGCATCGGGTAACCGCAGTGCAATTGAAGAAGGAAGGCGTTCGCTTAAAAAGGGACTTGACAAAGCGCAAAGCACCCTTAGCGAGGATGTGTTTAAAAACAAATCCAAAGAAAAGCTTGACCCCGGAAAAATCACTCTCGGTCAGACGGTAGAGGTTACCACCATGAATTCTGTCGGCAACGTACTGACTCTTCCCGACAAGAAGGGCGACCTTACTGTACAGGTAGGTATCCTTAAAATAAAAACAAACGTAAACGCTCTTGCTCCCGCCAAGGAAGAAAAGAAAAAGAAAAATTCCCAGAGCTATATTGTCGGCGAAAGCAGAGCTTATAGTCAGATTAAGATGGAGCTTGACCTTCGTGGCGAAACTGTGGAGGACGCACTTCTTCTGGTAGATAAATATCTTGACGATGCGGCACTTGCACATCTTGAAAGTGTTACCATAATTCACGGCAAGGGTACGGGTGCACTTCGGAGTGCTGTTACCGATATGCTTCGCCATCATCCCCATGTAAAAAGCTCACGTCTTGGCAAATACGGCGAGGGCGAGGCAGGCGTAACAGTAGTAGAGATAAAATAATTACGCAAAAATCGTGAATAATAGCCCAATATCTTCAATAAAAATGTGTTGACATCATTTTTTTGTAATGTTATAATAACTCTAATGTAGAATTTTGTAAAAATAGGAGGTTTTTTAGCATGAAAAACAAATACTTACTCAGCGTTTTGGAAAACGTTAAGAAAAAAGATTCCAACGAGCCTGAGTTTATCCAGACAGTTACAGAGGTTTTAGAAAGCCTTGAGCACGTTGTTGAGCAGCGTCCCGAGCTTGAAAAATCAGGTCTTTTCGAAAGACTTGTAGAGCCCGAAAGACAGATTATCTTCCGTGTTCCGTGGGTAGATGACAATGGCAATGTTCAGGTTAACCGTGGCTTCCGTGTACAGTTTAACGGTGCAATCGGACCTTTCAAGGGCGGTCTTCGTCTCCACCCCTCCGTTAACCTTTCAATTATGAAGTTCCTTGCTTTCGAGCAGACATTTAAAAACAGCCTTACAGGTCTTCCCATCGGCGGTGCTAAGGGCGGTAGTGACTTTGACCCCAGAGGAAGATCAGACGGCGAAATCATGCGTTTCTGCCAGAGCTTTATGACAGAGCTTTACCGTCACATCGGTCCTGATATTGACGTTCCCGCAGGGGACATCGGCGTAGGCGCAAGAGAAATCGGTTACCTCTTTGGTCAGTATAAGAGAATAAGAGGCACTTGGGAAAACGGCGTTCTTACAGGTAAGGGTCTTGCTTACGGCGGTTCTCTTATCCGTCCTGAAGCAACAGGCTACGGTGCTACATACTACGCTTGCGAAGTGCTTAAGCATTTTGGCGAAACAATCGAGGGTAAGACAGTTGCAATTTCCGGCTTCGGTAACGTTGCTTGGGGTGTTGCAGCAAAGGTTGCTCAGCTCGGTGGTAAGGTTATCACAATTTCTGGTCCTGACGGATACGTATACGATCCCGATGGTGTTACAACTCAGGAAAAGATTGACTATATGCTTGAGATGAGAGCTTCCGGTCGTGACCGTGCTCAGGATTATGCTGAAAAGTTCGGCTGCCAGTTCTTTGCAGGCGAAAAGCCCTGGGGTGTTAAGGCAGACATCTGCATGCCCTGTGCTACTCAGAACGAAGTTGGCATTGAAGAAGCTAAGAAGATTATTGCTAACGGGACTAAGTACTATATTGAAGTTGCAAATATGCCTTCAACAAACGAAGCTATTGCACTTCTCAAGGAAAACGGCCTTATCGTAGGTCCTTCCAAGGCTGTTAATGCAGGCGGTGTTGCTGTATCTGCTCTTGAAATGGCTCAGAACTCTATGCGTTACAGCTGGACTTCCGAGGAAGTTGACGAGAAGCTTAAGGGCATTATGGTTAACATCCATAAGGTTAGCGAAGAAGCTGCTAAGGAATATGGTCTTGGTTATGACCTTGTTGCAGGTGCTAATATCGCAGGCTTCAAGAAGGTTATGGAAGCTATGCTTGCTTACGGCGTTTGCTAAATATTATAAAATTCAAAGGGAGTCCGAAATTTCGGATTCCCTTTTTTGTTTTTTGCGTAAAGGTGCAAACAATTTCCTCGGTTGCGAGGTTCCTTGTCCTTTTGTAACCAAAAGAACGAAAAGTTCCGGGGTTCCGATTCCCCTGACCCCAAAACGGCACGCCCCTAATCGGTGCCGATTAAATACTTGCAAGGTGTTGCAAACATACACCCTTTATGCTAAAATAAATACGAGGTGACTAATGATGAACAAACACGAACAACTTGCTTATAAATATTTTACAGACGGCTACAACTGTGCACAGTCTGTTTTTGCGGCATTCCACGAGGAAATGGGGCTTGACGAAAAAACGGCTTTTCGCCTTTCTTCAGCTTTCGGCGGCGGAATGGGAAGAATGCGTGAGGTATGCGGTGCAGTAAGCGGTATGTTTATGGTCTTGGGTATGCTGTACGGCTACGATGATGCAAAAAATGACGAGGCAAAAAAACTCCTCTATACCAGAGTCCAGGCAATGGCATTGGATTTTAAAAATGAGTACGGCACAATAATCTGCCGTGATCTTCTTGGTGTAGATGGTGCACAAAAACCTACACCCACCCCACGTAATCCAGAGTTTTATGAGGAACGTCCCTGCCTTGCCTTTGTAGGAAGTGCGGCACGCATTATGTCAGAATTTATTGAGGAAAATAAATAACAAAGAGGGTGTAAAAAAACTCGGTTTTTTTACACCCTCTTTTCCTGGGGATAGGAAAAAATGATTCAGAACGGACAAACTGAGCTGACAAAGCCTATATTAAGGCTTTGTCAGGTTACCCGAAGGCGTACGTGGGTACGTCGAGAGGCGAAGTTTGTTCGTAGCAAAAAGGCTTAAAAAACAGAAAAATCGAATA